>JBKJLR010000267.1:0-3237 GCA_046596865.1 Chitinophagaceae bacterium | reverse complement strand
AGAACCGCCATACCATAATCAGTAGATTGATTGTATGTAAATGCATAGGTACCGGTAAATGTCATATCATCACCCGCCATACCGCCAAACATATTTGTATGAGATCCCACTACTTTTTCAATACTGCGAATCAGGGTTTCTCCATCCATCATTTTTCCGTCTGCGGATAATCCGGTGCTACAAATGATAAAGGCGGGGTTGCTGAAATGCTGTAAAGCAGCCTGGGCCAGTTGTGTGGCCGCATCACTCACCGTCAGTTGGCCAACCTCCTGAAATAATATGGTGTAATAGGCTTTGTTCAGATCGAGTAATAAAATAACAATGGAACCTTCATCCTGGTGCCTATCAATAAACTCGGTACTGGAAGTGGCGCCAATAATATCAATTTCATTTTGATGTAATATTTCACAAACAGCTTTCGTGTCTTGTTTGATAGATATAAATACAATAGCCAGTGTTGGTTTAAAACCATCGGCCATGCTATTCGCCAGTGCAACTTTAATTTCTTCAGTTGATTTTCCTTTGATTGATTTTGCTTTCATTCATTAATTATTTACAGGAAATTGAATAATAAAAACAGAACCTTCTCCTTCTTTTGTTTCCACTTTTAACTCGCCACCATGTGCTTTTACAATGTCATAACTCAATGATAAACCCAAACCCGTTCCCTGGCCGGTAGGTTTGGTGGTAAAGAATGGTTGAAATATTTTATCCAATACTTTTTCTGGAATGCCGTTGCCGTTGTCTCCCACATTTATTTCAACCTTATCGCCATTCCTTTTTGTGCTTACAGAAACAATTGGTTCGTAATTCGCAGCACCTGATTTCTTTTTTTCATCCACTGCATAAAAAGCATTGTTGATTAAATTCAAAATCACTCTTCCAATTTCCTGCGGAATGATATTGATATTACCGATTGAATTATCAAAATCAGTTTTCATTGTTGCGTTGAAAGATTTGTCTTTTGCACGCAGGCCATGATAACTCAAACGCAAATATTCATCACACAATGCATTAATATCTGTTGGTTCTTTTACACCAGTGCTGCGGCGACTGTGCTGTAGCATTCCTTTTACAATGGCGTCGGCCCTTTTGCCATGGTGGTTTATTTTTTCTTCGTTGGTTCCAATATCATCTGCTATTAATTTTACTTCTTCTACATTGCATTTTTCAATTTCAGCTTTCATCTCACCAATTAGTTCTTTATTTACTTCCGAAAAGTTATTGACAAAGTTTAAAGGGTTTTGAATTTCATGGGCAATGCCTGCAGTGAGCTCACCAAGGCTTGCCATTTTTTCAGATTGGATCAGTTGGGACTGGGTGGCTTTTAATTCCTGTAAAGTTTTTTCAAGCTGCTCTTTTTGTTTTTCAATTTCAACATTCAATTCGGTAAGTTCTTTATTGCGCAGCCTGACAGCTTCTGTTTCTTTTTTTGTTTCTTCTGCTTTGTGAGAAATTTCGAGGTTTAAAATTTTTTGATTGATGTTATTTTTATGCAGTTCTTTTTCAAAATTAATATGCAATTCTAGCTGTGAAACTGCTTCTTTAAAATTTCCATCCTCTTTGTAATATTCATATAAATAATACCGGGCTTTGCTTAATAAATCCAGCGCCTTAATTTCTTCAGCAATTTTTACTGCATTTGAAATCCATTCAAAAACCTGACTACGGTCTTTGTCTTCAAACCCGAGGCTATGCAAGTCTGCCAGAAATAAAAGTACCTCTGCCTCTCCTCTTTTATCACCACTTGATTGTCGTATCTGCAAACTTTCATTACAAAACTTTACAGCCTGCTCCAAATTATTTGACTGCTTGCTTATCTCCGCCAGGTGAAGAAGTGTATTGGCCTGTCCCTTTTTGTCACCGGTGCTCCTTGTTATTGCAAGACTTCGTTTGCAATAATCAACTGCCTGTCCGTAATCTTCCAGTTTTAAATAGGTAAAACCAATATTATCAAGACTACCGGCCTCACCCCATTTATCCCCCGCTTGCTCCCGGTCTACCAATCCCTGCAGATAATAGTCAAGAGCCTGCTTATAGTCTGCCGTTTCAAAATAAATGGAGCCAATCACATTGATGGTATATGCTACAAAAAGGTCGTTTTTGATTTCCTTCCATATGGCCTGGCATTTATAGAGATGCTCAAGGGCATTTTCAAAATCTCCAAGATGTTTATAAGTAACCCCAAGCTGGTAATGGTTTGTCCCTTCAATTTCTCTTATATTATTTTGTTCGCTTATTGAAAGTGCTTTTAATAATAACTCCAGGGCCCCACTTAAATCACCCCAGGTTCGTTGAATAATTGATAAATACTCAAATATCACCGATTGGCCTTTAGGGTCATTCAATTCCTCAAAAAGGGAAAGCGACTCTTTTAAAATAGGCAGGGCTTCGTCATGTTTGGAAAGACGTACATAGCAAAAACCTAACACCTGGAGTCCATTAGCCAATCCCTTAGGATAAATAATAGTTCTTGCAAGTTCAACCGTCTCCTGGCTCAGAATAAATGCTTTGGAAGAATCAGATACCCTGACATCCCATGCTTGCTGGTTTAAGTCATCAATTTTATTTTTCAGCGGTTCTATGTCTGACTCTTTGCTCATAAACCATTTTTTTCAGGTCAATAATTAGTTTTGTTGGCAACTTTTTTTTTCGAACCTTTAATAGCTGAAATTACAGATTTATTACCCACTTATAAAATGATGATTATGAACGAACGTAATGCCGAACTAAGCTCAATCCGGGATACTGTTAACCTTTATATTGATGGTCTTCATACAGGAAATATAGAGATGTTGCGAAAAGCCTTTCATCCAAAGGCAATGATGTATGGAGCAAGCCCCAACAATGTGACTATTGTTGAAATAGAAGGATTATTTGGTTTTGTTGCTGCCAATACCCCACCCTCCAAGTCCGGCGAGCCACGTCAATGTTTTATAAAAGCTATCGATTATGCAGGCCTTGCTGCTTCAGTTGAAATGACTGAAGAATCAGCCTTTGGCAATGACTATACCAATTATTTTCAATTACTAAAGATTGAGGGGACATGGGTAATTGTAAGTAAGTTGTATAATGCAAATACGTCAACAAAATAACTAACAGCACTCTCCATCCAGCACTTTCACCGTTTGCTCATAAAAATTCTTTGCCCGTTCGGGAGTGCTGCCAATACAAACAACACCGAGTTTTCCATATTGGGATAAGGCGCCAATCAGGTGAAACATCACCCCTTCCTGC
>JBKJLR010000373.1:0-13182 GCA_046596865.1 Chitinophagaceae bacterium | reverse complement strand
ATTTAATACATAGTAGCGATGTTCATGAAAACGCAGTACATCTTTTAATATCTCAATTTCTTTGCTGGAAACAGAGTCAGCCGATTTTTTTTTAATCAATTCATTCGTAAGCCTTTGCAGTTTATTGGTATTTTCTTTTGAATACATAAATGAAGTAGTTGGCTTGTAAAGTTAATGCCTGCCTGCAAAAAATTGTAAGAGGAGTTCTTTCAGGCAGAAAATTAATGTGTCATAAGTACATATTTATTATCTTCGAAATTAGATTTGCTTATCAGGATGCTCCGCATCTTATTTTTATTAACGATTTTGAAGTTGTAAAAAACTTGCTATGAAGAAAATTTTTACCTTGTTTCTTGCTGCATTATTTGTATCATTTTGTGCACCTGCACAATTACTTACCTGGACACCCGATTTTGCTAAAGACAATGATAATATCTCAATTACAGTAGATGCTACAAAAGGAAACCAGGGATTGAATAATTACACCCCCGTTTCCGATATTTATATACATACCGGTGTTATTACCAACTTAAGTACTTCCCCCACCGACTGGCGCTATGTAAAGTTCAACCAAAATTTTAATCAACCCAATCCTCAGTTACAGGCCACTTCGTTGGGAAGCAATAAATGGAAGTTTGACATAACCAACATCAGAGCCTACTATGGTGTACCTGCCGGCGAAACAATTTTGAGAATTTCACTTCTTTTTAGAAATGGTATCGGTACTATTAAACAGGCCAACATAGATGGAAGTGATATGTATATACCAGTTTATGATAATACAATTGCAGTCCGTTTTACTGCTCCTTCCTTTCAACCTACTTATATCCGTATCCCGGAACCTATTATCAAGCAGGTAGGTGATAATATTGCTCTTACAGCTGTTGCCAATAAATCATCTACGATGAAATTATTTCTGAATGGCACAGAAATACAAACAGCCACTGCTGTCACAACTATTTCAGCAAATCCAACATTGACAATAGCCGGTAATCAAACCATCAGGGTTGATGCAATAGATGGGGCCACTACTAAATCGGAGTCCTTCCAGTTTTTTGTCGCCAGTGCACCCATTGTGGCACCTTTACCGCCGGGAGTAAGGGATGGTATTAATTATGAATCCGGCAATACTTCTGCAGTACTGGTTTTAAATGCCCCGGGGAAAAACCGTGTATCAGTGATCGGAGAGTTTCCGGGTAGCAACTGGATAGAACAATCATCCTATGTGATGAATAAAACACCCGATGGAAATTACTGGTGGCTTCGTATCACAGGGTTGACACCCGGAACAGAATATGCTTTTCAATACCTGGTGGATGGTAATTTAAAAGTGGGAGAGCCATATGCTGAAAAAATTCTAGATCCGTTTAATGATGGTTCAATACCATCAACTACATATCCTGCACTAAAACCGTATCCAACAGGATTAACAACAGGCATTGTAAGTGTGTTGCAAACCAATGCACCGGGTTACACCTGGGGAATTAATAATTTTTCAAGACCTGATAAAAGAAACCTGGTGGTGTATGAATTATTACTCAGGGATTTTATAGCGGCACATGACTGGAAAACACTAAAAGATACACTTAGCTACCTGAAGACGCTGGGAGTAAATGCTATAGAGATAATGCCCTTTAATGAATTTGAAGGAAATGAAAGCTGGGGATATAACCCTGACTACTTCCTTGCTCCTGATAAATATTATGGTACAAAAAATTCATTGAAAGAATTTGTTGACTCCTGTCATAGTAAAGGAATTGCTGTACTCATGGATATTGCGTTGAATCACACTACCGGACTTAACCCACTGGCTGCGTTATACTGGAACAGTGCTACTAATCAGCCGGCAGCTAATAATCCCTGGCTGAATGTAACAGCAACACATCCTTATAATGTATTTAATGATTTTAATCATGAAAGTTTGCGTACAAGGTATTTTACCAGTCGTGTAATAGAGCACTGGCTCCAGGAATATAAACTTGATGGATTTCGCTGGGATTTGTCAAAAGGGTTTACCCAGAATGTTCAGTGCGGAGGCAGTACCTCGAATGAGACTTGCATATCGCAATACCATGCTGACAGGGTAGCCATCTGGAAAAGGTATTACGATACCATGCAGCTAAAATCCCCCGGAACATATTGCATACTTGAGCACTTTGCTGATAACACGGAAGAAATTGAATTATCCAATTATGGAATGCTGCTCTGGGGAAATAATACATTTAATTTTCAGGAAGCATCAATGGGTTTTTTGGGCAACTCAAATTTCGAAGGATTTCTCCATACCACCCGGGGTTGGAATAATCCACACCTTGTTAGCTACATGGAAAGCCACGATGAAGAAAGAATAATGTACAAAAACCTGAATTTCGGAAACAATTCCAATGCTTCACATAATGTAAGAGATATAAACACAGCCTTAAAGAGAATTGAGCTTTGTGCAGGATTTTTTCTGACAGCACCCGGTCCTAAAATGATTTGGGAATTTGGTGAACTGGGATATGATTTCTCTATTAACCGCTGTACAGATGGTAGCATCAACAACAACTGCCGGCTGGATAATAAACCCATCCGCTGGGATTATAAAAATGTGATACAGCGTAAAAGACTGTATGATATATTTAGCAGCCTGAACAAACTTCGTTTTCACCCCTGGTATAAAGATGTTTTTATTGCCAATAATATCAACCTTACCCGAAATTTAAGTGGAGCATTTAAATCAATGACGATCCGCAGTGCTACCGACTCTTCTGTATTGTGCGTAGTGGGAAATTTTGATGTAACAGCACAAACAAGCACTTTTACATTTCCGGTTGCAGGTACCTGGTATGATTACCTGAATGCAGGAACTTTCACTGCTACCGGCGGGGCACAAAATGTAACATTGCAACCCGGAGAATTTCATGTTTATCTGAATAGAAACCTGATTAATGCAGTGGTAACACCGGTTACTAATAATACTACTCCTGGTAATCAATTGCTGGCAATGGTATATCCCAATCCGGCTCAGTCTAATACTGTTCTTGATATCGATGTCCCACAAACGGGAAAAGTTCAGGTGGACATGCTGAATAGTCTTGGTCAAAAAGTAATGACCATTTTTTCCGGAAATCTCAATCGTGGAAAACATAGGCTGCCGCTTTCTGATAAAATCAATAATTTGTCCGCTGGAACTTACTTACTGAACGTACAGTCTGGAAATAAAGCAACACCGGTAAAGTTGGTGATTCAATAACTGTAAAAGCAATATGTATATGACGGAAAAAGAATTACGGCTGAAGACCGCCGAAATAGAGAAGATCAGTCACCTGGATTATTTCAATATAGCTATTTCCGTGGACTGTGTCATTTTTGGTTATGAGGAAAAAGAATTAAAAGTATTATTGATAAAATCAGATTTGGAAGAATTTGCAGGTCTTCCTTCGCTGCTCGGCGATTTGATAAGACCTGATGAAGATCTGGAGACAGCTTCTTACCGGATACTAAAAGACAGAACAGGACTTGATGATGTATACCTCGAGCAGGTACAGGCATTTGGTAGTATAGAACGCCACCCTTCGGGCCGTGTAATTACAATTGCTTATTATTCCCTGATAGATATTAAACATCATAAAATGCAACTCAGTCATAATGAGTTGAACTGGCACCCGTTGAACGAGATCAAAAAAATGGCCTTTGATCATAAACTGATTCTGAATACCTGTCTCAGCCGTTTACAGCAGCAGGTGATGGAGCATCCGGTAATTTTTAATTTGCTACCGGAAAAATTC
Source organism: Chitinophagaceae bacterium (assembly GCA_046596865.1). Lineage (GTDB taxonomy): Bacteria > Bacteroidota > Bacteroidia > Chitinophagales > Chitinophagaceae > JJ008. The sequence goes on along the minus strand of JBKJLR010000373.1, from coordinate 9,412 downwards.
TCTCTCCGGGAATTACAGGAACTGTACCAGGCTATTTTAGGTATCGAATTGGATCGCAGGAATTTTAGGAAAAAAATCTCCATTAAAGATTGGCTGATGGACATAGATGAAATGGAAAACGATGTTCCTCATCGCCCCGGAAAACTGTATAAATTAAAACCGGAGTTTAAAAAAAAGATGGTACGAAAAAAGCTGGCTGTAAGCTCCGTGCTCTAATCTTTTTCTACTGAACCAATTGAAGAAAAAATTTCGGCCAGACTACTCTCTCGTCAGGAAATATTAATTGCTGAATGCAGCATTGGCCCTGTGTTTTTGATCTACATAACATAAAAGGTCTGGTAGAAATAGTTGATAAAAACTACCCCGTTTCTGTTATTTCCTGCCCACCATTTTTTTTGCTAAGAGAAGCCTTAGTACAGTTGAATTGTTTTACGTTTTGTATTGAACCTGAGGATATTGTTTAAACAGGATGTTTTTTTCTGAATAAAGGATGGAAATTGCTTGAAAGAGCTAAAATAAAATTTGGTAAAAGTTAAAATAGTACTAACATTGTGTGTTTAATACACATTTAAATGTTTCTTATATACATAATGTGTGTTTATAAATTGATTGCTTAACTCATAATGATTGCTTATGTCCTACCAAAAATTAATTAAGGCTGCCTGCTTTATTACGCTGGCACTTATTACACAACTTTCTTTCGCTCAAACAAAAGTAGTTACAGGAAAAATTATCGATTCAAAAGACGGATCAGGTTTGCAAGGAGCTTCCGTAGCTGCTAAAGGCAGCCGCAGTGGCACGCAAACGGGTTCTGACGGATCGTTCAGTTTATCTGTAGACAATGCTGTAAAAATTCTGGTGATTTCTTCTGTGGGGTTTACCACACAAGAAATTTCTATTGACGGAAAAAATTCGGTAGAAGTATCCCTGGTAGTAAATAACCAGTCGCTGAATGAAGTTGTAGTTACAGGTTATGGTTCCTCCCGTCGTAAAGATCTGACAGGTGCTATTACCACGGTGGGTACAAAAGATTTTAATAAAGGTCAGTTGACTTCTCCGGAGCAATTGATAAATGGTAAAGTAGCCGGGGTACAGATTACTACTGGTGGAGCACCGGGTGCAGGTAGCCGTATCCGTGTTCGGGGAACTTCGTCATTGTCTGCCAGCAACGATCCATTGATTATTATTGATGGAGTTCCCGTTGATCAGCAAAGCGGTATTGCTGGTGCAGCTAATCCTCTTGCACTGATAAATCCTAATGATATTGAAAACTTCACCATCCTGAAAGATGCATCTGCCACAGCGATTTATGGTAGCAGGGCTACTAACGGGGTGATAATAATCACCACTAAAAAAGGTAGGACAGGAAAACTGAGTGTTAATTTCAGCACCATGAATTCCATTTCCGTAGTAGGTGATAAAGTAGATGTATTAACTGCGGAAGAATTCAGAACTGTGGTAAATGGCAAAGGAAATAACAATCAAAAAGCATTACTGGGTACTGCTAATACAAACTGGCAGGATTTAGTTTACCAGAATGCATTCACGACCGACAATAATATCAGCCTGACCGGGGGAATAAAAAAATTTCCTTATCGTATTTCATTGGGTTACCTGAACCAGGAAGGCGTTTTAAAGACAGGTAAATTGAGCAGAATTACGACAGCATTGAATCTCAACCCGAGATTATTGAATAATATGCTGAAAGTAGACTTTAATGTAAAAGCTTCATTTACTGATAACACATTTGCCAATGAAGGCGCAATTGGGGCATCTGCTTTCTTTGATCCAACACAGATGGTGAAAAGAAATGATAACCGTTTTGGCGGTTACTGGGAATGGCTGGCCAATAATAATCAACCCGATGGGTTGGCTCCAAAAAATCCATTAGGTCTGCTGAATTTGCGGGATGATAAAAGCGATGTAACAAGATACATCACCAACCTTCAGCTGGATTATACGCTACCTTTCTTAAAAGACCTGAGAGCCAACTTAAATGTGGGGTATGATTACTCAAAAGGTGAAGGAACTGTCTTCATTCCAGATTCAGCGGCTATGACCTATATCCGCGGCGGTGTAAATAATAAGTATGAGCAAACTAAGAAAAATAAGCTGCTTGAATTTTTCCTGAATTATGTAAAGGATATTAAATCTATAAAAAGCCGCCTGGATATAATGGCGGGATATGGCTACCAGGATTTTATGCGTCAAAGCCCTAATTTTTCTGATAACAGGGCCAATGGAACTGAGTTTGCCCCGAAAGCCCCTTTCCCATTCGAAACACAGAATACATTGATCTCGTTCTTTGGAAGAGCAAATTTTTCAATCAATAGTAAATATTTATTTACTGCCAGTCTTCGTCGTGATGGTTCATCCCGGTTTCACCCGGATAATCGTTGGGGTTTGTTCCCGGCAGCCGCATTTGCCTGGGTGATAAATGAAGAGTCTTTTCTGAAGAATAGTAATACTTTATCCTCTCTTAAATTAAGAATAGGATACGGCGAAACCGGTCAACAGGAAATCGGCAGCGATTATCAATATATTCCTAATTATACATTGGGGGCTCAGACAGCACAATACCAATTTGGTAACACTTTTTACCAGGTTAACAGGCCTGTGGGATATGATGCAAGTCTTAAGTGGGAAACAACCAGTACTTATAATGCTGGTCTGGATTTCGGTTTCCTGAAAGGAAGACTTAATGGTAGCCTGGATGTTTATTATAAAAAAACAGAGGATTTGATTGGCAGGGTGCAACTGCCCGCTGGTACCAATTTCACCAATGAACTTTTTACCAATGTTGGCAAAATGGAAAATAGGGGGGTTGAATTTACCATTAACTCTACTGTAATTAAAAAAAGCAATCTTAACTGGGATCTCGGTTTTAACATCACTTACAATAGAAATAAGATCACCAATCTTACCAAAATAAATGATCCCAATTATATCGGTGTTCCTACCGGGGGACTTTCAGGTGGCGTAGGTAATACCATACAAATACATACTGTAGGTTATCAGCCCTCATCATTCTTTGTATTGAAACAGGTATATGATAATACCGGCAAACCAGTAGAAGGTTTGTATGTTGATCAGAATAAAGATGGGATTATTAATAACCTGGATTATTACCGATACAAATCACCGGAGCCTGTCGTTATGATAGGATTTAATACTTCATTGACGTATGATCGCTGGAATTTCTCTACCGTGCTGCGTGGTCATATAGGTAATTATATGTACAACAACGTATTTTCTGGTAGTGGAACATTTCAATCAAGTTCTTTAAGATTTCTGAGTAATGTTCATCGCAATTACCTGGAAACGGGTTTTGCGAACAGTCAATATTTTTCTGACTATTATGTAGAAAATGCTTCTTTCCTGAAAATGGATAACTTTACTGTTTCCTATGATTTTGGAAAAGTATTTAAAAATAAGGCTAACCTTAGAGCTCTGGCCAACGTTCAGAATGTATTCACTGTCACTAAATACCGGGGGCTGGATCCGGAAATCGCTGGTGGTATCGATAATAATTTTTATCCCCGTCCCAGAATCTTTTCAGTGGGCTTTAATCTGGATCTATAATAATAACGTAATTGTTAAAAATAAAATGCTTGCAATATGACAAAGAAAATTATTAATAAACTCGGAATACTGGCTATGGTCGCTTTGTTGCTGACTTCCTGTACTAAGGATCTTGACAGGCAACCAAAATATGGTAATACAGCAGCTTCCTTATATGTGAACGTAGCTGGATATAAATCTGTACTGGCCAAAACTTACGCTGGTCTTACGTTGACTGGTAACAGTGGTCCTGATGGTGCTGGTGATATTGCTGGTATTGATGAAGGATTTTCCAGCTATATCCGTCAGTACTGGTCAGCCCAGGAATTGTCTACTGATGAGGCTTTGATTGGTTGGAATGATGCCACTATCAAAGATTTTCATAATTTATCATGGAGCTCTGCAGACGTTTTTCTGAGAGCATTATACAACCGTATATTCTTTCAGATCACTCTATGTAATGAATTTATAAGAGAGAGTTCTCCATCAAAACTTAGCGAAAGAAATATTTCCGGGGCTGATGCTACAGAAATTGGTTACATGAGGGCTGAGGCTCGTTTCCTCAGGGCTTTAAGCTATTATCATGCATTAGATTTATTTGGAAATGTTCCTTTTGTTACAGAAGCTGATAACGTAGGCGCATTCCTTCCATCCCAGATTACCCGCCCCAACCTGTTTACTTATGTGGAAACAGAATTGAAAGCTATCGAAACAGAATTAAAAGATGCTAAAACGAATGAGTATGGCCGTGCCGATAAAGCGGCAGCATGGGCATTGCTTTCAAGATTATATTTGAATGCTCAGGTTTATACCGGAACTGCTAAAAATACAGAGTGTATTACTTATTGTAACAAGATTATTGCTGTTGCCGGATATTCTTTGATCAGTAATTACAGAAACCTGTTCCTGGCAGATAATAATGTAACCTCTACTAATGAATTTATTTTTGCTGTCAACTTTGATGGTACAAAAGCAAGAACCTGGGGCGGTACTACTTTTCTAGTGCATGCACCGTTAGGGGGTTCTATCAACTCCGGAGATCATGGTGTTGATTTTGGATGGGGTGGTATCCGTACTACTAAACAGTTTGTTCAGAAATTTGCAGGTCCAGCCGGTGATAACAGGTCTAATTTTTATACAAGTGGCCAGAATCTTGAAATAAATGATGTTTCCAATTATAATGATGGATATGCTATCATAAAATTCCGGAACAAAACATCAACCGGTGCCAACGGTTCCAATCCAACCTGGGTGGACACAGATTTTCCATTCTTCCGCTTAGCGGAAATATACCTGAATTATGCTGAGGCGGTCTTGCGTGGCGGATCAGGTGGAAGTACCGGTACATCGGTAAACTATATTAATAATATACGCCAAAGAGCTTATGGAAATGCAACGGGCAATATTGTTGAAGGCCAGCTTACATTGCCTTTTATCATTGACGAAAGAGCAAAAGAATTGCATTGGGAAGGTGTTCGTCGTACTGATTTGATTCGTTTTGGTCAGTTTACCGAAGGAACGTACCTATGGGCCTGGAAAGGTGGAGTAGCAGGTGGGCAAGGTGTAAATAACAACCGTAAATTATATCCAATCCCATCTTCAGACCTTGTAGCAAATCCAAACCTGGTTCAGAACCCGGGTTATTAAAATCAATAATTTTTGAAATAAGACTGAGAATAAATAAAAATTTTAATTTATGAAAGCAACTTTTAAAATAGCATCTCTGCTTCTTATTGCTTCCCTGATTTTGGGGTCATGTAAGAAAGATGAAATAAAGACAGTACTTAACCCGGGCGGTGCCACTACTTTAACCAGCACACAAAGCACATTGGTGCTGGTACAGGCCAGTGCAGCTTCACCTGCTGTTACGTTTACATGGGCAAAAGCATCTTTTGGGTACGACGCTGCCACTACTTACATCCTGCAGCTTTGCAAAGGCGGAACAAACTTTGCATCACCGGCTACTACTACCGAAGTAAATATGGGTACTGCGCTGACAAAGACTTTCACTGTAGGTGAATTCAATGCCAAAATGCAGGAAATAATCAACGATGGCGTAGCCACACAGGTTCAGGTTCGGGTAAAGTCAGACATTGGTTCTGGTGTCACACCGATTTATTCAAATGTGCTTTCAATGACGGTTACTTCTTACCTGGATATTGTATCATATACCTATCCGGCGGCGTTGAATATAGCAGGTAATTATCAGGGTTGGGATCCGCCAACTGCTCCCCAAATTGTAAATACCCGCAATGGTGGATATGGTGGCTATGAAGGATATATAATATTTAATAATGCTAGCCCTGCCTTTAAAATTGTAAAAGGAAATAACTGGGGGGCGGGTGATTATGGAAGTTCGGGGCCGGGTGTTCTAACTAATGGTGGCTCTGATGTTACGCTACCAAGCGGAGGCGCAGGAATATTAGGTCTGTACCGGTTGAGAGCCAATCCTGGAACCCTTACCTGGAGCTATGATAAAATAAACACTTTTGGTATTATTGGTAATGCAACACCAGGAGGTTGGGGTGGAAGCACAGCAATGACATTTAATCCTGCTAATGGCTCATGGTCAATTACTGCAGATTTAGTTGTTGGTGAAATGAAATTTAGAGCCAACAATGATTGGGCTATTAATTTTGGTGATAATTCTCCCGCAGATAACAAGCCTGAGTATGATGGAAACAATATACCCGTTACAGTTGCTGGTAACTATACCATCACACTTAATCTGGGTATCGGCGGCAACTATACTTATAAGCTGAAGAAAAACTAAAGTAAGCTTATTATAAAAAAGGGAAACCAGGCGGCTGTCAATAAAATGATAGCCGCTTTTTTATTTTGTATTTAAATAACAGGAATGAAACGGGTACAAAAAAACACACTTATTTTTCTTTTTTGTGCTCTCGTTGCCTGTAATAAATCAAACTCAAACAATGTTGGTGGTATCTCAACACCACCTGTGAATGCTAATTTCTCAAAAGGTGCTGATGTTAGTTGGGTAACGCAAATGGAAGCTGCGGGCAGAACTTTCTTCAACAATAGTGGCATATCGCAGGATTGTTTTCAGATATTGAAAAATCTGGGAATGAACTCAATAAGACTGAGGGTATGGGTAGACCCGGCAGGTGGGTGGAACAATGCAGCAGATGTGTTGGCTAAGGCAATCCGGGCAAAAAATCTTGGAATGCGGATAATGATCGACTTTCATTATAGTGACTCATGGGCTGACCCCGGGCAACAAAATAAACCTGCAGCATGGATGACACAGGATTTTGCCGCACTGCAAACATCTGTTTACAATCACACATTTGATGTACTCACTTCTTTAAAAGCAAATGGCATAATGCCTGAATGGGTGCAGGTAGGGAACGAAACCAACAATGGAATGTTGTGGCCTACTGGTAAAGCTTCTACAAACATGGCGAATTTTGCTGTATTGGTAAATAAAGGCTACGACGCAGTAAAAGCAGTTGATGGCTCTATAAAAGTAATTGTTCAAATCTCCAATGGGTTTGACAATAGCTTGTTCCGCTGGATCTTTGATGGGCTGAAAAATAATGGTGCCAAATGGGATATTACCGGGATGTCTTTGTATCCCTCTTCTACCAACTGGTCAATGTTGAACTCTCAGTGTCTTACTAATATGAATGATATGGTGACACGGTATGATAAACCGGTAATGATTTGTGAAGTGGGAATGAGTTGGGACATGGCTGCTACCTGTAATTCTTTTCTTACTGATCTTATTGCTAAGGTAAGGTCTGTTCCCGGTGATAAAGGATTGGGAGTTTTTTACTGGGAACCGCAGGCTTATAATAGCTGGCAAGGTTATACATTAGGCGCTTTTGATAACACCGGCAAACCAACTGTAGCATTGAATGCTTTCAATTAATTGTTAGCCTAAAACATATTGTTTACCTCATACTTTGCTTGCATGAAACGAACAGGCTTCTTATTTACAACATTATTCTATTTGTCAATTCTTGTATCGGCACAACGACAAAAAGTAAATTTTGATAACGAATGGAAGTTTCATTTTGGCCATGCAGCTAATGCGGAGAAAGACTTTAATTATACCATTGCTAATATATTCTCTAAGTCTGGCGCAGCAGTAAAAACGGCAATTGACCCGAAATTTGACGATAACAACTGGAGAAATTTAAACTTGCCTCATGACTGGGCCGTAGAGCTTCCTTTTGTAAATGTTGACAATTTCGATGTGATGGCTCACGGTTATAAACCGGTAGGTGGTTTGTTCCCTGAAACAAGTATTGGTTGGTATCGCAAACATTTTATAATTGCTAAAGCAGATTCAGGTCAACGGTTTCAGTTACAGTTTGATGGAATTTTCCGTGATGCCAATATCTGGATAAATGGATTCTACCTTGGCAATAATAAAAGCGGTTATGTTGGCGAAAGCTATGACATAACTGATTATGTAAATTTTGATAGAGACAATGTAGTGGTGATAAGAGCAGATGCTTCACAGTATGAAGGCTGGTTTTACGAAGGTGCAGGTATCTATCGCCATGTGTGGTTGAATAAATTTAGTAACCTGCATATAGAAACGAATGGAGTTTTTGCTCATAGCATTGTTGATGAGAAGAATGCAAAGGTAGTTGTTGAAACAAGCGTACAAAACGAAAACCTTATCCGGCAAAACAGCCAGGTATCTACCTACATTACTGATAGGAATGGCAAGAAACTTACACAATCAAAAGAACAAGTGCTATACCTGGGGCCGAATCAGAGAAATACGATAATTCAAAACCTTGAAATAAAAAATATCCGCAAATGGTCATTAGAAGACCCTTATTTATACAGGGTCGTATCTGTCATTAAACAAAACGGAAAAGTAATTGATAGTGTAAAGCAACGTTTTGGTATCCGCAGTATTGATATTAAACCGAATGGAGTTTTTCTAAATGGTAAACATGTAAAACTACAAGGGGTAAATAATCACCAGGACCATGCGGGGGTAGGCAGTGCCTTACCGGATTACTTACAATACTACCGTATCAGGCTATTGAAAAATATGGGAGTGAATGCTTATCGTACCAGTCATAATGCACCCACACCGGAATTATTAGATGCTTGCGATAGTTTGGGTATGCTGGTAATGGATGAACAACGGCTGCTTAACAGCAGCCGGGAATATATGAGTCAGTTTGAACGATTGATTAAACGGGATAGAAACCGGGCTTCTATTTTTATGTGGTCTATCGGGAATGAAGAAGGATGGATACACATTAATAGTGTTGGAAAAAGAATAGCACAAACTTTTATTGCAAAACAAAAAGAACTTGATCCGACAAGGACCTGTACTTATGCTGCTGATGTCGCAAATGTTTTTAATGGCATTAACGAAGTAATTCCTGTTCGCAGTTTCAACTACCGACAGTTTGCTGTGGAAGATTATCATCGTGACCATCCCAATCAACCAATAATAGGTACAGAAATGGGAAGTACTGTCACTACAAGAGGGATTTATGAAAAAGATACGATTAGGGCATATGTACCTGACCAGGATATTACTGCTCCCTGGTGGGCCAGCAGAGCTGAACAATGGTGGCCATTAGCTGCCGGTAATGATTTTTGGCTTGGTGGTTTTGTGTGGACGGGTATGGATTACCGTGGTGAACCAACACCGTATCAATGGCCCAATATCAATTCTCATTTTGGTGTTATGGATATGTGCGGATTTCCGAAGAATATTTATTATTACTATCAAAGCTGGTGGACAGATAAAGATGTGTTGCATATTTCCCCTCATTGGAACTTTAGGGAAAAGCAAGCAGGCTGGAATAAACCTGTTGGGGATTCAATAGTCGTTTGGGTAAATACCAATGCA
>JBKJLR010000072.1:0-3288 GCA_046596865.1 Chitinophagaceae bacterium | reverse complement strand
AGATAAACAGGCCTTCCCCAAAATTCCGTCAGCAGTTTACTTTTAATTTTTATATGCTTAATGTATTTAGTGTCGTCAGGTTCTTTTATTGGCGAAATGGTTTTAGTAAGATTTATGGTATGCAGAATTTTTGTTCGGGGATTAAATTTTATCTTAACCGGAACAGAATATAAATTTCCCGGAGCCTTGTTCCATTGCTGGCCTTCACCCCGATCCATCGGTAATTTTACCACATGGCCATCTTTTCGATGAAAAGTTTCATAAATATTCAAGAGTGCCTGTACATAATAGTCGCCTGCTGGTAAATTAGCCATATTTTCTACCGGGTAACCAAAAGCAGTTGTTGAGATAATTTTTGTGGTACCGGGCAGCCAATTATCTACATCTATTCCAAAAACCTGCTGAGTAGCAGGACCGTTCGAAATATCGAATCTTGGCTCAACTGAACCTTTAGTGGAGATCAAGAGCAGCAATCTTCCGTCGAGTGGCTTCTTACTTAATGAATCGGGAAGCTGGATGGAAAAACTTTGTCCATGAAGCAGCAGACCGGTTAATAATACGGGTAATAGAAAAAATATTCTTTTCATACATTAATTCATTGATTCATTGATTCATTAACAAACTCAATCAACGGCTGCAGTGCTTCAAAAGCAGCAACCGTTTTCTTTACCAGGTCTTTTGAGGTCAGATCAGCATCGCTAAAGAAAGATATTGCGACAAAACTTTTCAATTTCAGATAATCAGCGGCGGGATTATCCGGTTCATACCCTTTGGGTACACGGATGAGCAAAAACTCGGCACTTCTATCCAGATCACCATATACTAATTTGAATTTCTTAGCACCAATTATTTTTTTAAAATCGGTAAAATTGTAATCTATTTCCTGTCGTACCTTTTTCAATTCATTGGGTTCTGGCATCCAGATGCCACCACCGGCAAAATTTCTGTTTGGCTGGACCTGGAAATAATACCCGGCTGTGTTTTCCCCTTTTTTTCCGCCTTTATTAATGCTGGCACCAAAGTTTGATTTGTAAGGAGATTTATCTTTTGAAAATCGAACATCACGATTGATCCGGAACATGCAATCCTTAGCCAACAGGTTTTTTATAGAAGAATCCTTTTTACTATGCTGGTCAATAACTTCCTGGATGAATTTGGCAAAATCAACTTTTGCTTGTTCATACAGGTCCCTGTTTTTATCAAACCAGGGTTTGTTGTTGTTCTTTTTTAATTCTTTCAGGAATTTAATTGTAGACGATTGCAACATTTGATACTTTCAGCTAAGATACAAAGACTGGCACATGAGGATACAACTATAAACCACAAACTACAAATAATAAACGCTTATATCCTTCCCCAATTCTCTCCGCTCTTTATCCGGTACATCGTCATTTCGCTTACGCCATAATTAATCGCCAATTGCTTAATTGTGATATTGCGGTTCTTGCTGTTAAGGATACTTTTTATTTTTTTGACCTGTGCAGCGGCCAGTTTTAACCCTTCTGTTTTATTAGCCTGCTTTTCTTTGTAAGCAATCTTTGCCGGGCTGCCCTGCTGGTGAGCTATCATCTGTTCCAGTGTGGTCCAGCGAAGATTCTTAATATTGTTGTCAAGTTTTTTATGGTTACGGTGAATAACATACTTGTGCTTTGCAGAATTCTTTTTCAAAAAAAGCTGCGCCATTTCCCGGTGAATGTATAAAGTGCCTTTGTTGTTGGGACGATGCAGGTTCAGCGTCCGGTAACCCGTAGTTAATGAGCCACTCAGCACTTTGCCGTCTTTCAGGGCATCTAGTTTATAACTTGCAATGCGTCCTAAAGTAGACACTGCATATCGGTTTCGAAGATGCTTCCATCCGGAAAAGGTCAATGGTTTCCAGACTTCACCAGCTAATTTTTTAATCATATAAAAATATTTTAGCCAGGGATGGGATGCCGCCTTGATAACGATGGTACGATAAGGTTATGTGAGCAGTTAATTGTAATTACTAAGATAAAAAAAAGAAAGAGACCGGCAATATTATTTTTTACCAATGATTTGGAGGAATTCCGCTTCGGAAATTATTTTCACTGTGTTAATTTTCTTCGCCTTTTCCAACTTGCTGCCGGCATCTTCCCCTACAACAAGATAATTAAGCCTGGTACTAACACCGCTAAGTAATTGACCCCCGTTTTCCTCGGCCATTGCTTCGGCGTCACTTCTTTTTAAAGTAGGTAAAGTTCCGGTAAATAAAAAAGTCTGTCCTTCCAGGTTGCCGCCGGATGACAGTTCTTTTTTTTGATTTCGTAATTGCAGTCCCAATTTCTCCAATTGCTCCAGCATATCAATATTACTTTTATTGCTGAAGAAATGATGGATACTGCCGGCCACTTTTGGTCCGACATCCTCAAGATTTTGTAACTCTTCCAAAGATTTTTTCTTGAAATCGAGCAAATGATTAACTGCCTGTGCTAATGTCTTGGCAGTAGTCTCCCCAACAAAACGAATACCCAGTGCATATATTACCCGGTGAAGAGGCTGTTGCCTGGAATTTTCGATGGCCACTTTTAAATTTTCGATTGACTTTTCTTTAAAACCCTCCTGCCCCGCAATTTCTGTAAAGTCTAATTGATAAATACCTGGAATATCTTTCAGCAATCCCAATTCATAAAATTTACGGACATTGGCTTCACCAAAACCCCGGATGTCCATTGCATCTTTACTGACAAAATGTATTATTCGTTCCACTACCTGGGCAGGACATTCAATATTGATACAACGCCATACGGCCTCTTCCTCTTCTTTAAATAATTTGTTTTCACAAACAGGACAGTTTTTTGGAAAAACAATTTTCTTCTCTTTGCCAGTTCTTGTATCGGTCAGTGATTTTACAATCTGCGGAATAACATCCCCGGCTCTTTCAATCAGTACGGCATCCCCGATACGTAGATCTTTTTCCCTGATGTATTCTTCATTATGCACCGATATACTGCTGACAGTTACACCCCCAACAGCCACCGGCTCCAGTTTGGCAACAGGGGTCACTGCACCGGTTCTTCCCACCTGGAATTCTACATTTAGTAGTTTGCTTGTGGCTTGTCTTGCCTTAAATTTATAAGCAATGGCCCAACGGGGGTGATGGGACGTCATTCCAAGTTTTTCCTGCAGAGCAATATCATTTACTTTTATTACCATGCCATCAATTTCGTAAGGTAGATCATCTCTTCCTGCTTCAAAACCACTGCAATATTTTATTACATCTTCAATTCCTTTGAAAATCTTTTTCTCTTTCTCCGGGCTTCGGAAACC
>JBKJLR010000369.1:0-9507 GCA_046596865.1 Chitinophagaceae bacterium | reverse complement strand
CAATTCAATCAAACCTTTCTGATTGTTACCCATAATGAAGAACTGGCGAAGCTAAGTGACAGGGTTTTGTATATGAAGGATGGCAAGATTGTACCCCCATCCCCTGAAGGGGGGCATGAATAAAGCATGCACAAAAAAAACAGGCATTCAATTTTTTACTACTAGGGCAATTATTTCATAAAAGTGTATCTATAAACACCCCTTTAGGGGATGGGGGTTTATACTCTCGGCTTCCAGGGAATTTCTTTCACCTTCATTTGATGCCCGGTATAGCGACTCAGGACAAAAAGGTAATCGCTGAGGCGGTTAAGGTATTTGATAATAATTTCTTCTACTTCCAGGCTTTCTAATTCTAATCGGACACAGCATCTTTCTGCCCTGCGGCAAACACAACGGGCAATATGAAGATGTGATAAAGTGGCATGCCCACCAGGTAAAATAAAATTTTTCATTGGTGAGATTACTTTATCCATCCCGTCTATTTCTTTTTCCAGCAGTTCTACATCAGTTTCCAGCAAATCTGGTATCCGCATCTTTGGTTCTTTGATGGGGTCGCAGGCCAATGACGAACCGATAGTAAACAACCTGTCCTGCACTTCAAGCAATATTTTTTTTCCCTGTTCATCAGTTAACAGGTCTTTGCACAAACCAATATACGAGTTGAGTTCATCCACCGTTCCATAGGCTTCTATCCGGAGATGAGACTTGGGAACTTTTGTTCCGCCAATAAGTGAGGTAGTTCCTTTATCGCCAGTTTTGGTGTAGATTTTTGTTGACATAATTGAGAAAGTTTATAGTTAATGGTTCATAGTTCAAAGTTCATTGCAGAACCTGAACGCTGAATATTAATGTAACATAAGTAGAAAGTATTAGTTTGTAAATTGATTAAGAAAATTGTGGTACTTCGGGAAGTTTCTATGAACTATGAACCATGAACTCTTTCTTCCGGTCACTCTCAATCATCCCATCCCGCAGCCTCACGATCCGGTGGGCATGATTGGCAATATCTTCTTCATGTGTGACCAGTATAACTGTATTGCCCCGTCCATGAATGTCACCAAAGATCTCCATTATTTCTTGTGATGTCTTAGAGTCCAGGTTTCCAGTAGGCTCATCTGCCAAAATGATGGATGGGTTATTCACCAATGCCCGGGCAATGGCTACCCGTTGACATTGACCTCCGGAAAGCTCATTAGGTTTATGGTGACTTCTATCGGTAAGACTTACCATTTCCAGTACCTGCATAGCCTTTTCATTGCGTAGCTTTCTGCCCATGCCCGCATATACTAAGGGCAGTGCAACATTTTCTAAAGCTGTTAACCTTGGTAATAAATTGAACTGCTGAAATACAAAGCCAATTTCTTTGTTGCGGACTTCTGCCAGCGCATTGTCTTCCATTTGGCTTACGTCCTTTGTATTTAAAATGTATTTTCCACCAGTTGGTGTATCAAGACACCCAATTATATTCATCAATGTACTTTTTCCTGAGCCAGAAGGTCCCATCAATGCCACAAATTCATTCTTTAAAATATTCAGCGAAATGCCCTTAAGTACTGGCAGCTCTTGCTTGCCCATAAAGTAACTCTTCTGAATTTTTTCGAGATAGATAATTTTTTCGCCCATCTTATTTCTTTATCACTTTTGGTACTTTGAAGAATTGCTCATCATGCGCCGGCGCATTTTTTAATGCTGCTGAGCGGCTCACCGAACCTTTTATTACATCGTCCCGCAATACATTTATTTCCTCACTCATAAAGAGCATCGGTTCTATCCCATCAAGGTTCAGCTCATTTAATTTTTCTACGAAACCAATCATCCGCTGAAGATCATTTTTTATTTCTTCTTTTTCAGTCTCATTGAACTGCAGCCGGGAAAGATGAGCCAGTTTGTCAACCATAGCATCGGTTACTTCCATGTTTCAAAGATAGTTTATAGTTTGTTGTCTGTAGTTTGTGTTTATAATTTATAGGTTGAATTTTCCTGCTTTAGAACAGGACTATAAACTACAAACTATAAACCACAAACAATTTCTATCTTAGCAGCGATATGGATATGCAGAAGAAAATAGTAATGAGTGGCATCCGGCCAACCGGTTTTTTACACCTGGGAAATTATTTTGGTGCTGTAAAAAATTATGTGCGGATGCAGGAAGAGTTTGAATGTTATTTTATGGTGGCTGACCTGCATTCTCTTACCACTCATCCCGATACCAAAGAGTTAAAAGAAAATGTTCAAAGAGTATTGTCAGAAAATATTGCCTGTGGATTAGATCCGGATAAAGCTGCTTTGTATTGCCAGAGTCATGTATATGAAACAGCAGAGTTATATCTCTACCTGAATATGCTGGCCTATAAAGGCGAGTTGGAAAAAACAGTAACGTTTAAGGATAAAGTTCGCCAGCATCCTGATAATGTAAACGCTGGTTTACTGACCTATCCTGTTTTACAAACCGCAGATATTATCCTGCACCGGGCATCTTATGTACCCGTTGGTAAAGATCAGCAGCAGCACCTGGAAATGGCCCGCAATTTCGCCAATCGGTTTAATCATCGCTATGGCGAAGTTTTTCCTGAGCCACATGCTTTTAATTACGGGGATGAATTGGTGAAAGTACCCAGCCTGGATGGATCCGGGAAAATGAGTAAGAGTGAAAACCAATATGCCACACTTTATTTATCCGATGATGATGAACTGATCCGTAAAAAAGTAATGAAGACGAAAACAGATAGTGGTCCCGTATCTTCTGATTCTTACAAGCCAGATTATATCGAAAATATTTTCGGCCTGATGAAATTAGTAAGCTCCACGGAAGTGATTAATAAATTTGAAGAAGATTATAACAACTGTAGCATCCGGTATGGTGATATGAAAAAGCAACTCGGTGAGGATATGGTGAAATTCATTACTCCCATACGGGAAAAAGCGATGTCTATTCGTAATGACACAAAATACCTTAAAGAAGTAATGGAAAAAGGGGCTGAAAAAGCCCGGAAGAGTGCAAAAATAACGATGGAGTTGGTGCGGCAGGCAATGGGACTTAATTATTTTTAATGCCGGGATTCCCGTATCAGAAATTACATTACTTTTAAGAACTAAGTATTTATACACCATTAAACCTATCTGTTATGAATAAAAAACCTGTTTTTGGGGTCATTGGTCTTCTTGCAATCATTGCAGCTATTGTGATGTACAGAATGGGAAGAACTTCTTCTCATTTATCTGAATTGAAAGATTATTGGTGGATACCATTACCGTTAGCAGTGATTTGTTTTATAGCAGCTGCCTCTTCAAAAAAGAAAGGATAAGAGAGTTGCGGATAACGTGTAATTAAAATTGAAATAACAGATCTATAAAATGGCAAAAGCAAAAAAACCAAAACATATCGCAGTAGCGGGCAACATAGGCGCCGGCAAAACTACCCTTACCGAAATGCTGAGCAAGCATTACAAATGGATTCCGAATTTTGAAGATGTGGATCACAATCCTTACCTCATGGATTTTTATGAGGATATGCCCCGCTGGAGTTTCAACCTGCAGATATTCTTTTTAAACAGTCGTCTTCGCCAATTAGTAGAAATACAAAAAGGAACAGAAACGGTAATACAGGACAGAACAATCTATGAAGATGCCAACATTTTTGCTCCGAACCTGCATGAGATGGGATTGATGAGCAAAAGAGATTTTGATAATTATTTTCATTTCTTCCAGACATTAAAAACATTGGTGCAACCACCAGACCTGCTGATTTACCTGAATGCTTCTGTGCCAACTTTGGTAGGACAAATTCAAAAAAGAGGCAGGGAGTATGAAGAAAATATTCGCCTTGATTATTTAAAAAAGCTGAACGAATACTACAATAAATGGATTGCCGATTATAAAGAAGGCCCCCTACTGATCATTGATGTTGACAAAAATAAATTTGGCGAAAAAGATGAAGACCTTGGAGAGATCATTCGTAAGGTGGATGGTCAGTTGTACGGATTGTTTTAATACGAGGTTATGAAAAAATTATTTTTTTTACTACTAATTTTTACAGGACTACATACTTATGCACAAGAGTATAAAGACACCAGCTTTTCTGTAAGCGGAATTATCTGCCAGTGTAAATACAACCATGATATTGCTGATGATAACAAGATCTTTGACCGTTCAGAACAACCGGCTCAATATCCAGGCGGAGAGCAAGAGTGGAAGAAGTTTGTAAAGAAAAATATTGATAAAGGGTTTAAGGGAAAGCATACGGTGGAAATAAGATTCCAGGTTGACAAAAATGGTGATTTATCAACGTTCGTTTTACAGAATAAAGCCCCCAATGTGAAATATGAAGAAATTTTGCGGCTATTAAAGCTATCAGGTAAATGGTTTCCTTCCGTGCAAAATGGATATTGCGTCAAATCTTATATGCGGCTATCGTTTGAACTCTAGTAATTTGCCCACTTCGCAGATTCTTCCAGCTTTAATTCAATCATCTTTAACCACTCTGCCTGCTTCTTTTTATTAATACTGTGATTAGTTTCCTCATCGTATAGATTTTGTATTTTACTCTTTTCTTCTGTCACTTCATCGTAAATTTTCTTCAGATCCTTACGGAAATTTTTTTTATTGAATTTATACTCACCCATTTTTTTATGAAGCTTACGGGCAAATACTTCAGCAATGTCAAAATGGCCCTGTTCATGACGGAGAATATAATTTGTTTTATGCAAACCCCATGAACGGTCTTTTGAAAACCTTGACTTTATTTTATAGCTAAAATTGGAACTGGTAATATTATATTCTATAGAAAGAAGAGTCGTGGTGGATGCAGCGGCATCACTTTCAGCGACGGGATTTGCCTTATAGTCCTCCCAGGTGAGCTTTCGGGAAGCACTCCATTTAAGCAGGTTTTCATCCTCGCCTACCAAACTATCGGCACCCTGCTGAGAAAAAAGAACGGCAGGAACAAGCAGGATAAAAAGAAAAAAGGATCTTAATACGTATTTCATAATGGTAAAAGTCAATGTAAAGTCGTAAGAAAAATTTTATAAGCTGCATAACAAGCAGTTAAATAAATGAAAAACCCGTCTGACCAAGGCCACACGGATTTTTCAAAAACCGTCCAGTATTCTTATTTTATGCTTTCGGTGCCGCTGCCAATACTTCAGCAGATACACCGTCAGCGTATTTTTCAAAATTTTTTACAAACAAACCTGCCAGGTATTTTGCTTTTACAGTGAAAGCATTTTTATCGGCCCAGGTATTAATGGGGTTCAATATTTCTGTTGGCACATTCGGGCATTCCTCAGGAATGGCAACACCAAAAATAGGGTCAGTTACGAAGGGAACTGAGTTCAATTTTCCTTCAAGGGCAGCAGTAATCATGGCCCTGGTAAATTTTAATTTCATCCTGTTACCCACACCATACGGTCCACCTGTCCAGCCGGTGTTGATCATCCACACATTCACTTTATGTTCCTGCATCTTATCACCCAGCATGTGGGCATACTTACCCGGATGTAAAGGAAGAAAGGGTGCGCCAAAACAAGCACTAAAAGTGGGCTTGGGCTCTGTCACGCCTAATTCTGTTCCAGCCACCTTTGCTGTATAGCCAGAAATGAACTGGTACATTGCCTGGCCAGGTGTTAGTTTACAAATTGGAGGTAAAACTCCAAAAGCATCACAGGTAAGGAAGAAAATATTTTTTGGCAAACCACCAACCGATGGCTCAAGTGCATTACTAATAAAGTGCAAAGGATAAGATACTCTTGTGTTTTCGGTTATCGAGCCATCATCAAAATTTATTTTGTTGGAGCCTGGATGGAAAGTAACATTTTCAACTAATGCACCCGGGCGGATGGCATGATAGATTTCCGGCTCTTTTTCTTCTGTCAGGTTGATTGTTTTGGCGTAACAACCACCCTCAAAGTTAAAAATGCCGTCAGCGGTCCATCCATGTTCATCATCACCTATCAGCTTACGATTGGGGTCGGCACTCAACGTTGTTTTTCCAGTGCCACTAAGTCCAAAGAAAATAGCCGTATCACCTTCTGCACCCATATTGGCACTACAGTGCATACTCAACACATTTTTTTCATGTGGTAAAATATAATTGAGAATAGTGAAGATGCCTTTTTTTGTTTCACCGGTGTAACCAGTACCCGCAATCAAAATCATTTTATGCTTGAAAGAGACAACAGCACCGTTATGCTGGCGGGTGCCACATTCTTTGGGGTCAAGTTTCAAACCTGGTACACTAAGTATTTGCCATTCAGGCTCAAAATTTTCAAGTTCTTCTTCCTTTGGCCGCAAAAACATATTATACGCAAACAAATTATTCCAGGGCTTTTCGTTTATTACCCGGATGTTCAGCCGGTAGCGGGGATCAGCACAGGCATAGCAATCCCTAACCCATATTTCAGGAAGATTACCTAAATAGTCCGTTACTTTTTTGAAAATAATGTCAAAATATTTTGGTTCAATGGGAATATTAAAATCATTCCAGTGAACTGAATCGGCCGTGGTTTCATCTTTTACGGTGAATTTGTCTCTGGGAGACCGGCCAGTAAACTCACCTGTACGGATTACTAAAGCACCGGTATCATTAAGCGACCCTTCACCAATACGAATACAATCCTTTATTAATTCTTCCGGGCAAGATTGATAATGAATAGATTCTGTGTTTTTTAATCCCACTTTCATAAGGTTCTTCACAGGGAAACTAATTGTTGGAACTGACATATTTGCAATCGCCATTTGTTGAAGGCACAAAGGTAAGTATCAAACCCATTTCAGCACAAACAAGTGTTAGTGAAACACATTAAAAAGAAGCTAAAGTTTTTAATCCTTCGTTTGTTATATTTCAGAAAGTAGATTTAGTTTTGAATGTTGTTAAATAAATTGTTGAAAACGTTGAAAATCATTCATTTTCTACTCTCTTTTCGATTTTATATTGAAAATTCAGTCTTATAATTTTGCCATTAACTTTAACGGAATATTTCTTATTTTAAATAATTAACTAACCAACCTATTGCTTATGAAATATTTACCCCTCAACAAAGACATCTTCATCGAAAACCGGAAACGGTTTATTAACCAGATGCAAAAAAACTCGATTGCTATTTTTGTGAGCAATGATGAAGTGGCTTCCAATGGCGATGCGATTTATCAATTCAAACAAAACAGTGACCTTTTCTGGCTGGCTGGGGTAACGCAGGAAGAGAGTATGGTTATCCTTTTTCCTGATAACCCTGATACAAAATACCGGGAGGTGTTAGTATTGGTTCGCCCCAATGAACTGAAAGAAAAGTGGGATGGAAAAAGATTGAGGGTGAATGAGGCACAGGAAATGAGTGGTATTAAAACCATTGTTTGGTTGGATAGCCTGGAAGGATTATTACAACCCTGGATTCATTTGGCAGACAATATTTATCTCGATAGTAATGAAAATGACAGAAAAGCAAACTTGCTAAGAACAAGAGAGTATCGTTTTGTTGATGAAATGAGAAGCCGGTATCCACTGCATAATTTTTTAAGAGCAGCAAAAATTATGAAAGAGGTGCGGGGTATTAAAACTGCCTTAGAAGTAGAGGTTTTACAAAAAGCTATTGATATTACTGATACTACTTTCCAGCGTCTATTGAAATTTATCAAGCCTGGAGTAATGGAATACGAAATTGAGGCAGAAATATTTCATTCATTCCTTAGTCAACGGGCCACAGGTCCGGCGTATGGCAGCATTCTTGCCAGTGGCGACAGGGCAAGAACATTGCACTATGTAAGTAATAATGCAGAATGTAAAGATGGGGAATTGATATTGATGGATTTTGGTGCTGAATATGGGGGATACTGTGCGGACCTTACAAGAACGATTCCGGTGAATGGAATATTCTGCCGAAGACAAAAAACAGTGTACAATGCCTGTCTGCATTTACATGATTATGCAAAAAGCATTTTAAAACCGGGTATCAGCATCCTGGATTATACAGATAAAGTGGGGGAAGAAGCCACACAACAATTTTTAAAGATCGGCTTGCTGAGAAAAAGTGAAGTAAAGAATGAAGATGCGGAAAACAGGGCCTACCGGAAATATTTGTATCACGGTATTTCTCATCATTTGGGTATTGATGTGCATGATGTAGGAACAAGAACAGAACCCATCAAAGCCGGAATGGTTTTCACAGTAGAACCAGGAATTTATATTGAAGAAGAACAAATGGGAATTCGTATTGAAAATAATCTTTGGATCACAAAAAATGGCAATAAGGATCTGATGAAGAATATTCCGATTACTGTAGAAGACATTGAAACGTTGATGAAGAAGTAGTGGGGAAAAGGCAAAAAATGGGTATCTTTAAACCATGGATAATAGCCCTGAATTAAAGGCATTAATACGAAAAAATGCACATCTTTTTTGGTATTCAAAAGACAGCGAAAAGGAAAATTTGCCATTGCCCGTTGTACTGGAGTTTTTTATTAATTATGCTGACCAAGAAGATATCAAGGCTTTGTTTAATATTGTGGGAATAAAGAACGCCGCTGCTGTTTTTTTTGAGCAGGTAAATAAGTCGGAAAGGGCTGCCAATAATTATGAGGTAATTTCCAGGAATTACTTCAGCCTTTATTTTAAAAAATATGCATCTTGAGATCCTGAATAAAGAGCAACTCGAAATACTGCCTTTTATTAAAAAATATACAAAGTCTTACTACCTGGTAGGAGGAACTGCTATTGCCCTGCATATTGGTCATCGCAGATCTGTTGATTACGATTTATTTATCGAAGATGGAATAAATGTGTTGGGTATTAAAAAGCAAGTAGCTGTATCAGGGTTTTTGTCAAATGTAATAGTTCAGAAAGCCGACCAGATACATTTTACGATTAATAGGGTAAAACTCACTTTTTTTCAGTTTCCCTTTTCAGTTCCTGCGGACAATTATTATGAAAGCTATTTTAGAATTCCTGATTTACTAAGCCTTGCAGCCATGAAAGCTTTTGCCTTGGGCGGCAGGGGAAAGTGGAAGGATTATGTGGATTTATATTTTATTATAAAGCATCATTCCAGCATAAAAGAAATTTGCAATAAAGCAATCCAATTATTTTCAGGTGTTTTTAATCCTGCATTGTTTTGTAAACAATTGTGTTATTTTGATGATATCAGCTTTGAGGAACAGGTAGAATTTATGCCAGGTTTTGAAGTAGGTGAAAACGAAGTAAAAGAATTTTTAGTAGATGCTGCATTAACAGGATTTTAATTGCTATAATTATTACTGATGAAACAAATTCCTAATTTATTTACCTTACTCAATCTTGTTTTCGGTTGTCTCGCTATTGTTTTTACCCTGCAGAATGGCATTATGATTACGGTGGATGCAAAGGGTACTGAACTAGTTTACATTCCTGAAAAAATATGGATGGCATCGTTATTCATTGGTATTGCTGCGGTAGTCGATTTTCTGGATGGATTTGTTGCCCGTCTTTTCAAAGCCAGTTCAGAAATGGGAAAACAATTAGATTCACTGGCTGATGTGGTA
>JBKJLR010000349.1:0-3406 GCA_046596865.1 Chitinophagaceae bacterium | reverse complement strand
CGAGATGGATGATTTCAGCATTAAGCCGGGTGTACCAAATATGTACGGCGCCCTGGGGGGCGAAGCTAATTCCATTGTTCCGGGCAAACGTATGTTAAGTGCTATGTCACCCACTATCGTATTAAAAGATGGTAAACCCTACATCGTTGTGGGTACACCGGGTGGCACAACAATTCCTACATCTGTTTTTCAAACATTGGTGAACATACTTGAATTTGATATGAGTACAGAAGATGCTGTGTACAAACCCAAGTTTCATCATCAATGGTTTCCTGATACATTGCGGGTAGAAAAAGATTTTCCTCAACCCGTCCGGGATGCCTTACAAAAAATGGGTTATGCGATCAGACAAAGAGAGAATATCGGCAGAACAGAAGTAATAAAAGTGCTTCCCAATGGAAAGTTTGAAGCCGTTGCCGATAACAGGGGTGATGATGCGGCAGAAGGATGGTAATTAGTCAGGAGTCGTAAGTCATAAGTCTGGAGTCAAAACAAAATCATTATGAGTGCAATTGGAAAAGAATTTTTAGAATCGGCTGTCCTCCGGTTAAAATATTATAAGGAACTTGGCGATAAAACTTTTGATCAGTTAAACGACTGGGATTTTCATTATCAGCCCAATGAAGAATCAAACAGTATTGCCATTATTATGCAGCACATGGCGGGAAATATGTTGAGCCGCTGGACCAATTTTTTAACGGAAGATGGCGAAAAAGTATGGCGGAAACGGGATGAAGAATTTGAAATACATTCTTACAGTAAGCACCAATTACTTGAGCTTTGGGAAAAAGGATGGGCCTGTGTTTTTACAGCCATTTCTTCACTGGACAAAAAAGATTTAAAGAAAAAAATATATATCCGCCAGGAACCCTTAACGGTAATAGACTCCATCAACCGGCAGCTGGCACATTATCCTTATCATGTTGGACAAATCATACATATTGCCAAAACAATTAAGGGGAAAAAATGGAGTAACCTTTCTATACCAAAAAATCAATCAGAGCAGTATAACAACTCAGCAGCAACCAAAGACCCGGCGAAGAAATTTTGAGCTAGTTTGCCATAACGTAATAAATGGCTATTTTTATCGCCTTACCATGTTTTAGTTTATGAAAAAAATATACATTCTCTTTGTTTCCGTGTTCTTTAGTTTTTGTGCCAGCAGCCAGTCTGAATTTGGCGTCTTTGGCGGGCCACAGGCCACCACCACCAGTTATGTGGCACAGGGAGTAAAACAGGAAAATAAATTTAAATACGGTTTCCAGGCAGGAGTAATGATGAAAGTACCCTTTGAAGGGAAATTATTTTTTGCCCCCGCTGCTTTTTACAGTTTGAAGGGATACAAGGTAACTTTCAACAGGTTTGTTTATCCACCAGGCCCCACGGCAGCAGATAATAACACTACTTTCCATTGTTTTGAACTGGCCGCATTACTACAATATGATTTTGGTGATAATCCCAGCCATTTGTTTATTAAAGCAGGCCCTTCTTTAGATTTTCAATTGGTTGGCAAAGAAAAATTTAATGTAATCGGAGGTGGTTCTGTTGACAGAAGTATAAAATTTGGCCCCGGCGAATATGGTCGTTACTCAGCTAACCTGCTGGCACAAGTGGGATATGAGACTGCCAGCGGCTTTATGATCTTTGCTCATTATTCTCATGGCGCAGCCAGCCTTAGCAATGCAGACGGCGGTCCTGCTATCCGTCACCGGGCTTTTGGTATTTCATTTGGTAAATTTTTAAACAGGAAGAATCTGGTGATGGATACAAGGAATAAGGAGTAACCAACGGGTAACGAGTACTTGAAAATTTCCCATTCTCCGCTATGATTATTCTCCCTACGCTGATCATACTTTTCCCGGCATTCAATAAACTTATAGGTTTGGTTCTAATGCCTGATTAAATTTTTTGTTAAGAATAAAGAATGAGCAGCGTTTTCATCCTGATGAATTGCACAATTTATCAGTTTATACCGTCCTTACTTTATTATTCTTTATCGTTATTATTGGTACTGAATTTGCCCAAAGAAAGCGAATACTTACTTTTGCACCTTAATTAGCTGAACCTGAGGAGATTTAAAAAAATATTGAAGTGGTTTTTTCTGTCGCTGTTCTTCCTCATTGTGGGGTTGTATATCTTTATTCAAACTCCTTTTGGACAAAACTGGCTGGCCAGTCAAGTTACCAAACGACTTTCCCGTGACTTGCAAACAAAAATTTCCATCAAGCAGGTTAGTTTCTCCCTCTTAAATAATATGCACCTCCAGGGTGTATTGATAGAAGACCGCAAAGGAGATACTGTTTTATATGCAGGCGATATGAAAGTGCGGATTACTGACTGGTTTATTTTCAAAAAAGAAGCTGAACTAAAATACATCGGGCTGGAAAATGCCATCATTAAGTTTCAACGAACGGACTCCGTTTGGCAGCAACAATTCCTCCTCGATTATTTCTCCTCTCCTGTTACAGGAACTAAAAAGAAAAAAGCCGGTATCCTGCTCAACCTGAAAAAAGCGGAGTTCAAAAATGTAACTTTTATAAAAAAAGATGGCTGGCTGGGGCAAGATATGTCTATGCATGTCGGTTCTATGAATATGGATGCGGACTCACTTAGTTTAGCAGGAAATCATTATGAAATCACTTCCCTTGTTTTAAAAGATC
This sequence comes from Chitinophagaceae bacterium, assembly GCA_046596865.1. Taxonomy (GTDB): domain Bacteria; phylum Bacteroidota; class Bacteroidia; order Chitinophagales; family Chitinophagaceae; genus JJ008. Next base: position 746 of record JBKJLR010000349.1, on the reverse strand, counting down.
CGATTGTCAACATTCATAATTATTCAAAACTTAAACCAGCAGAGGTACTAAAAACTATTGATCCGGTGGAAATGATTAAAACGGCAGTCACCTGGAACAGGGGGGGCACCCTTTTTAAGATCGGCGATCTGAAAATAATAAATGGAATCTTTAAATCAGACCAACAAAACAACCGGCAACCATTTAGTTATTTTGACAGTCAAAATATTTTATTCACAGAAATAAATGGTGAACTCAGCAATTCAAGTTTTATCGGAGACACGGTATTTTCAAAACTTAAATTATCAGCTAAAGAAAGAAGCGGACTGGAATTAAAAAAATTGGATGCCATCGTAAAGATTACACCCCAGGGCATAGCATTTAACGATTTGGAACTGGTCACCAACAGAAGCACACTCCGAAAATATTTTTCCCTGTCGTACGATGATATGACCGACATGGCTGATTTTATTCACAAAGTAAAAATAGCGGCGATATTTGAAAATTCTTTCATTGATAGCGACGACCTGGCTTTCTTTTCCCCAGCGTTAAAATCCTGGAACAAGAAAATAAACCTGAAAGGAAAAATTAGGGGTACCATCAACGATCTTGTTGGTACAGATATGCTGATCCAGGCAGGAAGCGGTACTGTGCTGAATGGTGATATTACTATGACGGGCCTTCCCAACATCAACCAGACTTTTATAGATTTTAAAGCAAATGTTTTCAGAATTACTTATGGTGATGCTGTGACACTTGTACCTGCC
>JBKJLR010000298.1:0-2535 GCA_046596865.1 Chitinophagaceae bacterium | reverse complement strand
ATGGTGTAGCCGATACAATTACTTTCAGCACTGAACAAAAAATAATTGAATGGCTTTCGGAAGAAAATAAATTTATTCATAAACCCTTTTGGAAAATACTTCAATTTCTTCTACCGGTCATCAGTCTTACCGTGCTGGGTCTTTACATAGCGGATGTTATTGAATCAAATAAATTTTTTCCAACAGTTACCTTATTAATGATCCTTGCCTTTAGTATTTCCAAAAAAGTAATACCGGCCCATTCGAAACTCAGCAAAATTGCTCCGCAATTAGATACTTTATCCAATAGCATTGCCTGGATAGAACAAAATTCTTTTAAGAGTGCCTATCTGCAGGAGCTACAAAGTATATTTGATCACCACCCGGAGAAAGCTTCGCTGAAAATAAAAGGATTGACCCGGATACTGGAAAGACTAGACTACCGGCTAAATATTGTTGTATTTATTCCCCTCAATACTTTTCTCTTCTGGGATCTGCAACAGGTGTTTGCCCTGGAAAAATGGAAAGAGAACAATAAACAAAATATCAGCCATTGGTTTAAAGGCCTGGCCGATATGGAAGCTATCTGTAGTATTGGCAATGTTGCTTTCAATCATCCGGCATGGACTTTTCCAGTTATAAGCAACGAAGAAGCTGTATTTGAAAGTGAAGATCTTGGTCATCCATTAATTCCTCCCGGCAAAAGAGTCAACAATTCTTTCTCCACCAAAGGTGTTAATCAATTAAGCCTGGTTACGGGATCAAATATGGCAGGGAAAAGTACATTTCTCCGGAGCATTGGCACCAATATAGTACTGGCAATGATGGGTAGCCCTGTTTGTGCCGGCAAGCTTACCCTTTCTCCCATGAAAGTTATGAGCAGTATGCGGATAAGCGACAACCTGGAAGAAAGCACCTCTACTTTTTATGCTGAATTGAAAAAATTAAAAGAAATTATTGAAGCAGTAAACAGGAATGAAAAAGTATTTCTTCTGCTCGATGAAATATTGAGAGGCACCAATTCGGCAGACAGGCACATTGGCTCCAAATCACTTATCAAACAGCTTATCCATCACAATGCAGCGGGTCTGCTTGCCACCCACGACCTGGAGCTGGCAAAAATGGCTGAAGAATATCCTTCCAATATTCAGAATTATCATTTTGATGTGCAGGTTGAAAATGATGAACTGTACTTTGATTACAAATTAAAAAAAGGCATCTGCCAGAGCATGAACGCCTCTATATTAATGAAGAAGATAGGAATAGAGTTATAGAAAAGTTATTGGTTGGTAATTTTTTGTTTGTAGTTAACTTAGTTCGAAATTCACCCAATTATTCGAAGCGTTGAATCTCATGCCAACTTCGTACTTATAACCTATAACCTCGTACTTATTTCCCCCAGCCAAACCAATCATTGCCATTGGCATATAGCATCAATGCAATCAGTATTACAAAGCCTGCAATTTGAGCATACTCCATGAACTTATCATTTGGTTTTCTGCCGGTAATCATTTCCCATAAGGTAAACATAACATGACCGCCATCTAATCCCGGAATAGGCAGCATATTCATAAATGCAAGTATAACAGATAACATAGCTGTTAACCTCCAGAATGATTCCCAATCCCATACCGGAGCAAATATGGACCCCATAGATTTAAACCCACCGACAGCTTTATATCCTCCTGTATTAGGATTTAAAATAGTTTTAAACTGTGCCACATAATCTCTTAGTTCTGTAAAGGTCATTTTAACACCGGCAGGAAAGGCAGGTAAAAAATTATATTTAGTTACCTCAAATCTTAACCACCCCAGGCTGTCTAATTGCTTCATCGTGCCATAAGGATTAAAACCAATCTGGCCTTCCGCATTAATTTTTGCAACAAAACTGGTATCCCTCCCCTCCCTGTTGACAGTTATCAAAACCGTTTTATTCTTTTTTGTTTCAAGTATATCTGATAATTCATCAAAGTATCCGAAACGGGCAGAGTCAATACCCACTATCCTATCGTTTTTTCTTAACCCCGCTTTGTAGGCTGCTGATGTATCACTTACCCTTGCCACCATGGCAGGAATACGGGGCTCAATGAACCCGGTTCTTTTTTGATTTTTATTCTGAACCAACTGACCCACAAAATTTTCAGGAAGATCAATAACCAAAGGTTTGCCATCTCTTTCCAACTGCACCTGGGAGGCTGTTATTAATTTCTTTTTAAACCGGGTAAGGTCATATACTTCTTTACCATCTACACCAATTATTTTATCCCCGTTTTTGAAACCGATCTTCATTAATGTACTGTCACCAATATGAACACCATATTTCATAGAGCTGGACGGAACTTTCTTATCACCCCATGTCATTAAAATAAAAGCATAGATGATGAAGGCTACCAGGATATTCATTATCACACCACCCAACATGACTATTAACCGCTGCCAGGCTGGCTTACTTCTGAATTCCCATGGCTGTGGGGGTTGTTTCATTTGCTCTTTATCCATACTCTCATCTATCATACCGGATATTTTTACATATCCTCCCAATGGTAACCATCCGAT
>JBKJLR010000358.1:0-3467 GCA_046596865.1 Chitinophagaceae bacterium | reverse complement strand
GTCATTTAAAGACAGGGATAATAAAGATTTTTTCAGTTCTTCATCAATAGCCTCATCAGCATCAAGGCTGAGGATCCAATCGTATTGGGCCAACGCTGTGGCCTTGTTTTTCGTTTTGCCAAACCCTTCCCAGCTTCCCTGATGCAGGTGAACATCAAACTTTTTAATTATTTCAACCGTATTATCGTTACTCCCATTATCATACACAATAATATCATCCGTAAGACCTTGCAAACTCTGCAACGTTTTCCCGATAATACCGGCTTCATTTTTACAAACTATAACTACTGATAGTGCCTGCATATCATTACAAAGATTATATCTTTTCTTTGGATCATTACAAATTACCGCTTTACCTTTTCGTTTACGCAGGTTTACGGAATTCCTCAGTACTGGCGTTGCCGGATGCGGTATTTTGTAAAGTCTTCAGCCATTTCCACCACCATAAAATAATAAAGGAATAAATAAAAACCCCAAACTGGACTTCCAGGCCAATATCAAACAAAAAACTGAAAGCAGCCGTCGCATTAAGCAACCACCATAGTGGCTTGTTATTCGTTTTTATCAAAAAAGGAATAAGCATCGCAAAACTAAATAATAAAAATCCGGGCCAGCCACCACCTGCACCATAGATCAGCCATTCACTGCTGGGGTAAATTTTATCGGCCTCTATCATTGCCGGATAGTTCTTTTCATACCACTGTTTTGCTTTTGTCAATACATCGCCAGCTCCAACACCCCTGGCAGGATTTTGATTCATTAGATTCCATCCTGCTTTCAGTGAAATAATCCGAACCGCATCTGTTGAGCCCGGCAGGTAATGTGCTTTTTCAAAATATTCCTTATCGTACAAAAAATATTTTACCCGGTTTTGAAAAGTAGGTAATATTTTAAAGGCAACCAATGGCAATATTACCAGCACAATCAATACCGCCAAACCATATTGCCATTTCAATTTTTTTAGCAGTAACCACACCGCTGTTCCTCCTGCCATTATGTAAAAAGAGAACAACCCGGTTCTGGCAGCAAGGATGTGGAGAAATACAATCAGCCAAACCGCTACTATTGCCAAAAAATAAGAAACCAGCTTGTCTTCTTTACTTTTTGTAAGTGCTAACCAGCCAGCCAATAAAATACTTACACTGACTAACCAGCTAAAACGAACATGGTCATTTTCCAGTGGTGTAACAATAGTTTTTGCCCGCAGGTAACTTTCATTTACTTCCACCACATTTGACAGATAATGAAACATACTCCAGCAGGTGGCAGCAGTGACCAGCGAAATGAAAATATATCCTATCCAGTCCCATTGTTTTTTTTGCAATTGAAAAGGTCCGGCAAAAGCAAGCGGCAGGAATAAAAGTGGCAGCTTGATGCGAATGATATCTGCCCATTCTTTTTTATCCCCGCTCCACAAACCGGATATTAATGGAACAAAGAATAACAAACTCATGGCCCATAAAAGAGGTGAAGAAAAGAAATGAAACAAGTGTTTTTTAAAATCTTTATGAAAAAAAGAAACGGCTACAAATGCCATCATGCTGACCGATAGCAGGGCACGGGAAAAGAACAGGGCAGCCATCATTACCACCATCAGCATAAAAATGATGGGGCTGCTCCATTCATTCTTTAACTTGTTCCGCATACTTTTGTAAACGTACAACATACCATGCATTCTATGTGGCAGGAATTATTACAACAAATGCAGCAGGGCGATGTAAAGGCCCTTGCCCGCAGCATTTCGCTGGTGGAGAATGAACAGCCCGGCTTTGAAACATTTTTACAATCACTTCCAGCTGCCTCCACTAAAATAATCGGAATCACCGGACCACCGGGTGCAGGTAAGAGTACATTGGTGGATTCGTTAATTGGGCTACTTGCCAATACCGGGAAGAAAGTGGCGGTGCTTTGCGTTGATCCTTCTTCTCCTTTTAACCTCGGTGCCGTACTTGGCGACAGGATAAGAATGAGTGACTGGTACACTCATCCCAATGTATTTATCCGTTCTTTAGCTACAAGAGGATCAATGGGTGGTCTGCACCCAAAAATTATTGAGATCACTGATCTGCTGAAAGCATTTCATTTCGACTTTATCATTGTAGAAACAGTAGGTGTAGGCCAAAGTGAAATAGAAATTGCTGGCCTGGCGGATGTAACGGTGGTAGTAGTAGTTCCGGAAGCTGGTGATGAAATACAAACAATGAAAGCCGGGCTGATGGAAATTGCAGATGTATTTGTAGTGAATAAAGCAGACCGGCCCGATGCAGATACGTTTGTAAAAAATTTACAGTTGATGCTGGCCCCGACCTTCAGCAAACACTACAATGAAGTGCCGGTTGTAAAAACAGTTGCTTTACAAAAAGAAGGGGTGAGTGAATTGCTGGACATCATAACACACCAGTTACAGAAATCTCATTTATCTGATAAAACATTCTGGCTGCTTGCAGAAAGAGCTTTTTATTTGATTGAACAAAAAAGAATGAAGGGTGTTGATAAAGTTGTGTTGAAGAAAGAGATCGAAGCTGCATATCAAAAAGGATGTTTTAACCTCTATAAATTTATTGCTGATAAATAATCACTAAAGTTTGTGAATGCAGGCAAAGCAAAACTCTTACCTTCTTTGATTCCATCCATACACCCGGGAAAAATCAGAATAATTACTTCGTATTTGTCGCAAGAGTTAAGTTATTAAGACCTGTGGATTTTACTTATTTTCTATTCACTTAAATGTTACTACTTTGTTGCAGTGTGATGGAAAAAATTTACCTGTTCTGCAAAATTTGCCCTGCTGTTTTCAAAAGAATTACAGCTGTTTCTTTTTTTATTTTACTAATTGCAATACACCCCTATTGTCAAACTACTAATATCAGCGGTGTCGTCAACACCTATCATAAAGTAGTAGAAATCATTCCGGCAAAAGCTTGTGTCCGTGTTTCGAATATAACCGGGCTGAATGTAAACAGCCGGGTGATGCTGGTGCAAATGAAAGGGGCTTCTATCATAACAACTAACACAGCTGCATTTGGAGATACGATTTCCTTAAACCAGGCCGGTAATTATGAAATTGGAGCTGTTTGTTATATCATCGGTGATTCTGTTTTTCTTTTCCATAATTTATTAAACACTTATAATACGTCTTCGGGAAAAGTACAATTGGTTCAATTTGGAGAATATTTTTCTGCCAATGTTGTTGACACCGTTAAAGCCGCCTCATGGGATAGTGCTTCAGGTACAGGTGGGGTCATTGCCATTTTTGCGGATCAGGATATTACATTGAATGCCCCGGTATATGCTGATTCAAGCGGGTATCGGGGCGGTGTATTTTACAATAATAACAGTACCTGCAATTTCGTTTTTCAGGCCGGAACTGGATTTGCTTATGATATCACTTCTTCTACAAATTTGAATGGTGCATACAAAGGAGAAGGTGTTGCAGATATTCCTGTCACACTAAATTCCGCAAAAGG
>JBKJLR010000096.1:0-8649 GCA_046596865.1 Chitinophagaceae bacterium | reverse complement strand
ATTCCATCAGGTTTTCATCAGCTTCTACTTTTACAGAAGTTACTGAATCCTGTTTTACATAGACATCTATTGCGCCACTTACATCAATATTGCTAAACTGTCCGGCAGTTCTTGTTTCGGTTTTCAGGTTGCCATTACCCCTTATTCTTTTCCCTTCAACATAACTACAGGAAGAAAAAAATAAAATGGCTAAACCTGATAAAATAAGAATACGTTTCATGTTGGTTGGTTTGTAGTATCAAAAGTAGGTTCAATTGGGAAAGGGGTTCCGGAATTTTTGACGTTTGATGGCTTGGGAAGGTTACAGGCAAAAAAATGATTAAAAAAAGGTGAAACCCGCCACAGGAAAGAATTACAAACTACAAATTACAAACTACAAACCTTTTTTTATCTTCGCTGCAACATGACCGAAAAAATATTAATTCTTGACTTTGGCTCCCAATATACCCAGTTAATTGCCCGTGCCGTAAGAGAGGCCAATGTATACTGTGAAATTATCCCTTATTATAAGCCATTCGAATTTGAACCCGGTTTAAAAGGCATTATTCTTTCCGGTTCTCCTTTTTCAGTGAACGAAGAAAAGGCACCTGATGCAGATGTGCAGAAATTTATTACTAAAGTGCCGGTGCTCGGTGTTTGTTACGGTGCTCAATTAACGGCTAAACGTTTTGGCGGCATCGTAGCAAAAAGCGATAAAAGAGAATATGGCCGTGCCCTTTTACAAAGAAGAAAAGAAGATGTGCTGCTGAAAGATGTGTCTGAACAAAGCCAGGTGTGGATGAGCCATAGTGATACGATCAAAGAATTGCCCGAAGGATTTGAATTACTCGCCGATACAGAAAGTATTCCTGTGGCAGCATTCAGAAAGTCGGGAGATGGAGACCAGTCATCGGCCAAAGGAAACCCGACACCCGATTTCCCTCTCTACGGCGTACAGTTTCACCCGGAAGTTTACCATTCCAAAGAAGGAAAAAAAATACTACATAATTTTTTAATAAATATCTGCGGTTGTTCGCAGGATTGGACCCCGGCACATTTTATCACTGACACGATCGAAGCATTAAAAAAACAAATCGGTGATCGCAAAGTTATAATGGCCTTAAGCGGTGGAGTGGATTCTACCGTTGCCGCTACTTTAATTCACCGGGCCATTGGCGACAGGTTGTTTGGAGTTTTTGTTGACAACGGTGTATTAAGAAAAGGTGAATTTGAAAGTGTATTAAAAACGTATGACCAACTCGGATTAAATGTAAAAGGCATTGATGCCCGGCAAAGGTTTTATAATGACCTGGCTGGTAAAACTGACCCGGAAGAAAAAAGAAAAGTAATTGGCAGCCTGTTCATTGATATTTTTCAGGAAGAGTCAAAAAAAATTGAAGGTGTTGGTTTGCTGGGACAGGGAACTATTTACCCCGATGTGATTGAAAGTGTTTCTGTTCATGGCCCATCGGTAATGATAAAATCACATCACAATGTTGGTGGCCTGCCGGAGCATTTGCATCTTGAACTGGTGGAGCCGCTTCGTTCCTTATTCAAAGATGAAGTAAGGAAAGTAGGCCGTGAACTCGGCATCCCTGCTGAAATGATCAACCGGCACCCTTTCCCCGGGCCGGGGCTGGCTATTCGGATTCTGGGAGAAATTACAGAAGAAAAGGTACAGTTGTTGCAGCAGGCAGATTACCTATACGTTAAAGCTCTTAAGGATAATGATTTGTATGCAACGGTTTGGCAGGCGGGTGCTATCTTACTGCCGATAAAAAGTGTGGGTGTGATGGGTGATGAAAGAACGTATGAATTTACCGTAGTACTAAGAGCTGTGACAAGTGTGGATGGGATGACAGCAGACTGGTCACACTTGCCATATGAGTTTCTTGCATTCATTTCGAACGAGATTATCAATAATGTAAGAGGTATAAACCGGGTGGTGTATGATATCAGCAGTAAGCCACCGGCTACAATTGAGTGGGAGTAAAGCAAATGATAATAATAGTTTCCTGAATAAGCGAACCGTCTATATATGAAAAAAAATATTTTAATTTCCCTGGTATTTCTTTCTGCCTTTCATTTTTCCTTTGCTCAACCTGATGGCTCCAAACGTAGGATTGCCATTTTTGCACCCTTGTATCTTGACTCTGCTTTTGATTATAATGATGAATACCGGTATTCAAAAAATGTATTTCCTAAATTTCTTAATCCTGGTCTGGAGTTTTACGAAGGAGCTCAATTAGCACTGGATTCGCTGAACAAAGAAAAAGCTCCGCTGGAAGTTTTTATTTACGATACCAAGTCTAACAATGAAAGTCTTTCACAGCAATTATATAAGACGGAAATGGATAGTGTTGAGTTAATCATTGCCTATTGCAGCAGTGCTGAAATAAAAATGTTTGCTGATGCAGGCCTTAAAAAAAATATTCCTGTTATCAATGTTAATCTCCCAAATGATGCGGGTACTGCAGGTAATCCCTTTTTTGTGGTACTAAATCCTACTCTACGAACGCAATGCGAAGGCATTTATAAACATATACAAAAATATTATTCTCTAACCCCCATTGTGGTCTTTAGAAAAAAAGGACAATTGGAAGATCGCATTAAAATGTATTTTGATGAGTTTGGGAAAAATACAGTTACTATACCACTGCCGTTAAAATATGTGGAGCTTACAGACAGCTTTACGGTGGGCCAGTTGAAACAATATCTTGATACATCTAAACAAACATTATGTATAGCAGGCAGTCTTGATGAAAATTTTGGAAAAAAATTGACCCAACAATTAGCCATCCTTAATAAACAAAACTATCTGGCAACAGTAATGGGAATGCCAACCTGGGATGGGATTGCCTTTAATAAACCTGAATATAAAGGCATTGAAATTGTATATAGCACTCCCTTCTACAATTCAAAAATCGATAAGGTTAGTCAAAGCATTACCAGGGGTTTCGCTAAAATTATGTTTGCCCGTCCCAGTGATATGGTTTTCTGGGGTTATGAAGTAACCTGGAAATATGCGAGGCAATTATTGCAATATGGGAAAGATATAGCTTCCAACCTGGCTAACAAGTACACGAAAGTATTTACTGATTTTGACATTCAGCCGGTACTCAGTAAGCAGAACATGACCCTGGACTATTTTGAAAATAAAAAGCTGTATTTTTTAAAATGGCAGGATGGTTCGTTAAAAGGAATTTACTAATTACAATAATTTCTCTTCCACAAATAATATTTCAGGCATACTATTTTCATAAATTACGTTTTTAGCAGTATGCCATTAATTGAGTTTACCAATAAAGGTTTGTATTGCCGGGCCGGTGAATTTTATGTAGACCCCTGGCAACCTGTGCCAAAAGCTATTATCACACATGCCCACAGCGACCATGCCCGGGTGGGAAGCCAGCACTACCTTTGTCATCACAAAACATTACCGGTACTTAAACTTCGCCTTGGTGCAGATATACAGGCAGACAGTGTAGAATGGAACGAACCTGTTACACATAATGGGGTAAAAATCTCCCTGCATCCGGCTGGTCATATTATTGGTTCCTCACAAATAAGAGTGGAATACAAAGGAGAAGTGTGGGTAGTAAGCGGCGATTATAAGACAGAAGACGATGGGCTTAGCGGGGCCTTTGAACCAGTTACCTGTAATACTTTTATTTCCGAATCAACTTTTGGTTTGCCAATTTATACATGGAAAAAACAAGAAATTATTTACGCTGATATTCAAAATTGGATACTTAACAACCAGGCAAAAGGTAAAACATCAGTCATCACCGCATATAGTTTGGGCAAAGCACAACGGGTATTGCAATGTGCAGCAGCTATCACCAATAAGATTTTTGTTCATGGTGCAATATGGAATACGCATCAGGCTTTAGTTAACGCAGGTATTCAATTACCCGACGTAAAAAGAGTAACACCCGATGTGCCAAAGGAAGAATATAAAAATGCGGTCATCATAGCACCTCCAAGTGCAGATGGCACACCCTGGATGAAAAAATTTACTCCATACAGCGTAGGTATTTGCAGTGGATGGATGCAGGTGCGGGGAAATATCCGCCGGAGAAATGCTGATGCAGGTTTTGCATTAAGCGATCATGCTGATTGGCAGGGCCTGTTATCTGCGGTAAAGGCAACAGGTGCGCAGAAAGTATTTGTTACACATGGTTTCCAGGCTGCATTTAGTCGTTACTTAACCGAAAATGGAATAGAAGCAGCGGAAGTAAAAACAGAATATGGTACTGAAGATGATGAAAAAATTCCCGGTACAGAAGAACAACCCGTAAAAGATACACCAGAAAATAACGAATGAAAGCATTTGCCGAAATGATAACTGCGTTGGGTACCAGCACTAAGACAAATGAAAAGCTGGAACTTTTATCCAATTATTTTGCATCGGCAAATGATCCGGATAAAGTTTGGGTAATTGCACTCTTTAGTGGTCGAAGACCAAAAAGAATTGTGCCATCCAACCTTTTAAAATTATGGTGCCGGGAAATAACCGGCCTCCCCGAATGGTTATTTGATGAAGCTTATCATACCGTGGGTGACCTGGGTGAAAGTATAGCCCTGATGTTGCCCGAAGCCAATGAAGAAAATGAGGCTAATCATTCTTTATCCCAGGTTATTTTTCACCTTACGAATTTTGAAAAAAAGGATGAGGCTGAAAAAAAACAGTTTGTTACCTCCAACTGGAGGCAGATGAATAAAAATGAACAGTTTGTTTTTAATAAACTGCTGACGGGGAATTTTCGTATCGGCGTATCACAAAAAACGATAGTGAATGCCCTGGCAAAAACTGTTAAACTGGAACCGAACGTAATTGCACATCGCATCAGCGGTAATTGGAACCCTGTTACTACCACCTTTGATGCATTACTAAGTAATGAAGGCGATGCTACCGATTATTCAAAACCCTATCCCTTTTACCTGGCTTATGCAATAGAAGGCCAGGTAAATGCACTTGGTAAGGAAGATGAATGGCAGGCAGAATGGAAGTGGGATGGTATCCGTGGAGAAATAATAAAACGGAACGATGAAATTTTTGTGTGGAGCCGTGGAGAAGAGCTGATGACGGATAAATTTCCGGAATATCATTCACTGGTGGATGCATTACCCAATGGTACTGTACTGGACGGGGAAATAATTCCAAGTGCTGAAGGAAAGCCTTTGCCTTTTGCACTATTACAAACACGGATTGGAAGAAAAAATATTACAAAAAAGAATTTACAGGAAGTACCGATATCTTTTTTTGCTTATGATATCTTAGAATATGAAGGAACAGATATTCGTCAGCAATCTTTGACGGAAAGAAGAAGGTTATTGGAACAAGTGGTGACCCAGGTCAATCATCCGGCCATTTTATTATCCCCGGTTATTAAATTTTCAAAATGGGAGGAGTTGACAGTTCTCAGATCTCATTCCCGGGAAAATGGTGCAGAAGGTATGATGCTGAAAAGAAAATCTTCCGCTTACCAGGTAGGTCGTAAAGTTGGGGATTGGTGGAAATGGAAAATTGATCCGTTGGTAATTGATGCAGTAATGATATATGCACAAAAAGGACATGGGCGAAGGAGTAACTTATACACCGATTATACTTTTGCTGTAAAGGACGGAGATAAATTAGTCAGTTTTGCCAAAGCCTATTCGGGACTTACCGATAAAGAGTTTGCACAGGTTGATTATTTTGTAAAGAACAATTCGATCGAAAAATTCGGACCGGTAAGAACAGTAAAGCCAGAGCTGGTTTTTGAAATTGCCTTTGAAGGTATAGCGGCCAGTAAGCGTCACAAATCCGGTGTAGCTTTGCGGTTTCCCCGTATGAGTCGTTGGCGTAAGGACAAAAAGCCGGAGGATATTAATACATTAGAGGATTTACAAAAATTATTGGAAACGTACGGAAAATGAAGCTGGAAGAAACAAATGGATTTGCAATAATCAGGAATTGGCTTGCGGTAAATCAGCGTCACCCTTTTTTATTCCAGCAGCAAACCTGGCAACATATAATCAATAAGGAAAGCGGATTGGTAAATGCCCCCACGGGTTTCGGCAAAACCTATTCTGTTTTTCTCGGCTCTCTCATTCAATTCATCAATCAGCATCCAGAAAACTATAAAACTATAAAAAATAATGGTCTTCAATTGTTATGGATAACTCCTCTAAGGGCATTGGCCAAAGATATCGGCCGTGCTATGGAAGAAGTTATTACTGAATTAGGCCTCAGTTGGAAAGTGGCCATTAGAAATGGCGATACATCCATGAGTGAAAGGGCAAAGCAAAAAAGACAAATGCCCGAAGTCCTTATCATTACTCCTGAAAGCTTGCATTTGCTATTGGCCCAAAAAAATTACCCGGAAATTTTTCGCAACGTAAAAATTATTGCAGTTGATGAATGGCATGAACTGTTAGGAAGTAAGCGGGGTGTGCAGGTGGAGCTTGCTATTTCGAGAATAGTACATCTTCAATGTGCCCTATTCAATAATCAATGCTCCGTGTGGGGGATATCGGCCACTATCGGAAACCTGGAGGAGGCTAAAGATGTGATACTATGTCCCGTTAAAAATAAAGGAACTATTGTTAAGGCCAACCTTCATAAAAAGATAGAAGTTGAATCTGTTATTCCTGATGAGATTGAAAAATATCCCTGGGCAGGACATTTAGGGATCAAGCTGGCGCATAAGCTTATTCCAATCATTCAGCAAAGCAAAACCACACTCATTTTTATTAATACAAGAGGAATGAGTGAACGATGGTATCAAACCTTATTAGACGTTTGGCCTGAAGTAGCCGGATCTATTGCCTTACATCATGGTTCTATTGACCTGGAACTACGGACATGGATAGAAGATAATCTTCATTTGGGCAATTTGAAAGTGGTTGTTTGTACAGCCAGTCTTGATTTAGGAGTTGATTTTCGACCCGTGGAAACAATAATACAAGTCGGTTCACCAAAGGGAGTTGCAAGATTCTTACAGCGGGCCGGCAGAAGTGGACATAGCCCCGATGCAGTGAGTAAAATTTATTTTCTCCCTACCCATTCCCTGGAATTATTAGAAGCAGCAGCGCTGAAGAGTGCAATGGCAGAAAATCTGATTGAAAGCCGGCAACCCATGATGCTGTGCTATGATGTATTGCTTCAATATCTTAATACCCTTGCTATTTCCGATGGCTTTTTACCCGAAGAAACTTACCAGGAAATTATTTCTACTTATTGCTTCCAGCATCTGACAAAAGATGAATGGATACAAATACTTCATTTTATTACGGAAGGCGGCGAAGCCATGCACCAGTATGATGATTTTAAAAAAGTAGAAATTATAGATGGCATTTATAAAATTACCAGCAGGAAAATAGCGATGAGGCACCGCATGCATATTGGCACTATTGTAAATGCAGCCATGATGAAAGTAAAATTTATTACCGGAGGATATGTGGGAGTAATAGAAGAGTTTTTTATTTCAAGATTGGAAGCCGGCGATATTTTTACATTAGCCGGAAGAACCCTTGAATTTGTAATGATAAAAGATATGACTGTATTGGTCCGGAAATCGAATTCAAAAAAATCCATCATACCAAGTTGGGATGGTGGCCGCATGCCGCTAAGTGCTAATCTCGGGAAAAAACTTAGAGAACAATTGGATATAGCCAGCCGGAATTTGGGTATGGGTGAGGCAGGTTCAGCCGGCCTGAAGCTTTCAGAGAATATTTCCACCGCTATTGAATTACAGGTGCTGCAGCCTCTATTTGAATTACAGCAGAAACTTTCGCATGTGCCCAAGCAAAATGAATTACTGGTAGAACAAATTGAAACAAAAGATGGCTTTCATTTATTCGTATACCCGTTTGAAGGCCGCCTAGTGCATGAAGCTATGGCAGCTATATTGGCTTACCGCATCAGCCGGATCCACCCTATCACTTTTTCTTTTGCTATGAATGATTACGGTTTTGAATTACTCAGCGATCAGCCCATTCCTGTTGACGACAGCAATGTGCAGGAATTATTTTCTCCTGATGATTTGCTTAATGACATTCAGCGAAGCGTTAACAGTACAGAGATGGCAAAAAGAAAATTCAGGGATGTAGCCGTAATTGGTGGGTTAATCTTTCAGGGTATGCCGGGAGAAAAAAAGAAAGCCCGGCATCTTCAATCCTCTGCGTCACTCCTCTTTAATGTATTTGCTGAGTATGATAAAAATAATTTATTACTCCGGCAATCTTACCAGGAAGTAATGGATCAGCAAATGGAAGAAGTGAGGCTCAGGGATATGTTAGAAAGAATTCAGCAGTCAAACATTGTTATTACTTTTCCCCAACGACTTACTCCTTTCTGTTTCCCGATAAAAGTGGATAGTATGCGGGAAGATCTATCGTCTGAAAAACTTGAAGACCGGGTAAAAAAGATGCAACAACAACTGGCAAAATAAATCAACCGTACCTTAGTTAAGTATTATGCCCATGCAATAGCTAACCTTGGTACACCTTGCAGTATATTTGCCAACATCTTATGCAAAATCCCATCCCTCATATTATCCATGATAATACTTTTTGGGTTTCACCCGAACGCAGCCTTTTTTGGGAAGAACAGAATACATTGATCATTGCAGATATGCACTTGGGTAAAAGCGGCCATTTTCGGAAAGCTGGTATTGCTATTCC
>JBKJLR010000407.1:0-10732 GCA_046596865.1 Chitinophagaceae bacterium | reverse complement strand
TTAGTATTAAGACAGACATATTGGAGCCAAGAGCTTTCATTTAACAAAGGGTGCCCGATTTATTTTTTACGATTTTTTACCGATCGAAGCACCGTTACAAAAAAAATCGAAATGAATAAAAACTATGGCAAGGTACACTGGTCCAAAGACCAAGATTTCCCGTCGTTTCGGTGAGCCTATTTTAGGTAACGGTAAATGGCTGGACAAAAACAGCAATCCCCCCGGGATGCATGGTGATAAGAAAAAGCGTAAAACATTAGGTGAATACGCTTTGCAACTTCGTGAAAAACAAAAAGCGAAGTACACTTATGGTATTTTAGAAAAACAATTCCGCAAAACATTTGAAGAAGCAGCCCGCCGCAGAGGTGTAACAGGTGAAAACCTGATTAAGCTTTGTGAAGCCCGCCTGGATAATACCGTGTTCCGCATGGGTATTGCTCCAAGCCGCCCTGCTGCCCGCCAATTGGTAAGTCATAAGCATATTGAAGTAAACGGTGATGTGTTAAATGTTCCATCTTATCAAATGAAGCCGGGTGATGTTATCACTATTAAAGAAGGCAGTAAAGGAAGAACGTCTATTACCAGTGTTGTTCGTGGTAAAAATCCAAAATTCAGCTGGCTGGACTGGAGTGAGACGGAATTGAAAGGTACTTTCATCACTTATCCTGAAAGAGAAAGTGTTCCTGAGAACATCAAGGAGCAATTGATCGTGGAATTGTATTCTAAGTAAGAAAGTTTCGAGCCATTAGCTACGAGTTACTAGTCAGTAATCTCGAAACTCAAAACCCGCAGCTTGGATTTAAACAAGTATTCAAACATTAAAATTAAAATATGGCCATTTTAAATTTCCAGAAACCCGATAAGATCATTTTACAAAAGGCAAGTGATTTTGAAGCTCAATTTGAGTTTCGTCCGTTGGAACCCGGTTACGGTGTAACTATTGGTAATGCACTTCGCCGTGTGTTGCTGAATTCACTGGAAGGCTATGCAATCATAGGTGTTAAGATCGAAGGAGTGGAGCATGAATTTGCTACCATGAAAGGCATCAGCGAAGATGTGGTGGAAATTTTTCTGAACCTGAAGCAGATACGTTTCAAAAAGAATGTTGATCATGAAGTGGCAAATGAGAAGATCATTTTGTCCATTAAAAACAGGACAGAATTTACTGCCGGAATGATTGGTGAAGCCACTCATTCTTTCCAGATTATGAATCCTGATTTGCTGATCTGTACATTGGATTCTTCTGCCAGGATGGACGTTGAACTGACTATTGGTAAAGGCCGCGGTTATGTACCTGCTGAAGACAACAAACCTAAGGATGCTCCGCTGGGTTATATTCCTATTGATGCCATCTTCACGCCGATTAAAAATGTGAAATATACGATTGAGAATACGAGGGTGGAGCAAAGGACTGACTTTGAAAAATTAATTATGGAAGTTTCTACTGATGGAACCATTCATCCGGAAGAAGCTGTGAAGCAGGCATCAAGGATCCTGATTCAACACCTGATGATCATCACTGACGAAAACATCACTTTCGATAATAAGGAAGAAAAGAAGGAAGATATGGTGGATGAACAAACTTTACAATTACGTAAAGTGCTGAAAACTCCATTAGAAGATTTAGATCTTTCTGTTCGTGCCTTTAACTGTCTGAAAGCCGCCAAAATTAATTCACTAAGTGAATTGGTACAGTATGAGCAGGAAGACCTGATGAAATTCCGCAACTTCGGTCAGAAATCACTGGCAGAAATTGAGCAGGTGCTGACAGAAAGAGGATTGAGTTTTGGAATGGATTTGCCAAAATTAGGAATTGATCCAAGTGAATTTTAATTGATTTGAAAATTTGGAGATGTGCAGATTGTAGATGAGGTACTTTTCCAACTGTTTCAGAACAGATAATGAATATTTAAGTAGGCTATAATTCCTGACACGGTATAGCCGAATTTTTTAACCTGGTTTGGATGAGTAATTTTCAAATTGACTCATTTTCAAATCTTCAAATTAAACAGTCATGCGTCACGGAGATAAAGTAAATAATTTAGGTAGAAAGAAAGCACACAGGGATGCGTTGCTTAGCAACCTTGCCTGTCAGCTTATTCAGTATAAAAAGATCGTAACCACTACTGCTAAAGCGAAAGCTTTAAGAGTGTATGTAGAGCCGCTGATCACAAAAGGAAAAGAAAATACTACTCACCAGCGTCGTGTGGTGTTTAGTTACCTGCAGGATAAAGAAGCTATTAAAGAATTGTTTGGTGCTGTAGCAGAGAAAGTAGCTGGCCGTCCAGGGGGATATACCCGTATCATTAAGTTGGGTGCCCGCCCGGGTGATAATGCAGAAACAGCCATGATTGAATTGGTTGATTTCAACGACATCTACGGGAAAGGTAAAGGTGAAGTAAAAACAGCGGCTAAGAAAACCCGCCGTGCTGGTAGTGCAAAGAAAATTGCGGAGGGAGAAGTGAAAACAACATCTCCATCAGCAAAGGCAAAAGATGACTTGAAGAAAATTGAAGGAATTGGCGAGAAGGCAGAGAAGGCATTGAATGCTTCAGGCATCAGCACTTATGCAGATATTGCTAAATCCTCACCTGAAGAACTTAAAACTTTGCTGGATATGGCAAAAGGCCAGTTCAACGCAGTTGACACAACAACATGGCCTGAGCAGGCAGCAATGGCTGTAGCAGGAAAATGGGATGAATTGAAAGAGTGGCAGGATAAACTTATTGGTGGCAGAGAAGCATAAACAACAAGCTTATTTTATTAAAGGGTTGCCGGGAGGCAACCCTTTTTTATTACGATAATGGGTTGCTATTATCCTACTACCAGAAGCTTATTTCCCTTTCATAGACTAACTTTAAAAGAAAAAATGAAATATCTTATCTACCTTTTATTTATTCTTGTTTCCTGCAAACCAAAGGAAAAAGAAAATCCAATTGTTGGAAAATGGGAGTATATAAAAATGGAAATGTATAGCGGGCAGCCCATCGATCTGACAAACCCAGCCATTAATAAACTGCATGAGGACCAAAGAGGATGGACTTTTGCTTTTAGCAAGGATAATGTTTTTAGGGTTACACATGTTAAAACTGACAAGCCTGAAGATTTTGTAGCGGAGCAACCGTATGAATTATCAGCTGATAAAAAATCGCTGCTATTAAAAAACACCGGCCGCCCCGATGATAATTTCTCCATTATTGAGTTATCTGACAGTCTTTTAAAGATCAATATTTTCTATAGTAAAGAGGCTTATATGGTTTTTGGAAAAAAAGAATAACCGGTGATGGTAAACATAGGAGACTTCTTTTTTCCTTGTGTATAACCGCTGCAAAATTCCTCTCTCAAAATCCTTGATTCCTTGCTACATTTGCCCAATTTGTTTTTATAAACCCACCCCTCCCCGGAGGGATATATAAAAAATGCCTGACAAATCTATCCCCGCCGTTTTATTATTAGCTGATGGAACTGTAGCTCATGGATATGCTTTTGGAGCCATCGGCACCACCACCGGCGAAATCTGTTTCAATACAGGCATGACTGGCTATCAGGAAGTATTTACCGATCCAAGTTATTTCGGCCAGATATTAATTATGAACAGTGCCCATATCGGTAATTATGGAGTGAAAGATGCAGACATAGAATCAGACAGTGTGAAAATAAATGGACTGATTGGAAGAAACCTGGAAGACCAGTACTCAAGAAAGATGGCGAACGGTTCTTTGAATGATTATCTGAAAGCAAGTAAAATTGTTTCGATAGAAGGAGTGGACACCAGGGCACTGGTAGCTCATGTTCGTACAAAGGGTGCGATGAACTGCATCATTTCTTCTGAAACAACAGATATAGAATTATTGAAAAAGAAACTGGCTGAAGTGCCCGATATGGATGGATTGGAACTGGCTTCTAAAGTAAGCACAAAAGAGGCTTATGAAGTGGGTGATGCAACTGCTGCTATCCGGATTGCAGTAATGGATTATGGAGTGAAAAAAAATATTTTAAACTGTATGGTGGAAAGAGGTGCTTTTGTAAAAGTTTTTCCTGCTAAAACAGGGTTAGATGAGGTGAAGAAATTTCAACCGCATGGCTATTTTATTTCCAATGGCCCGGGCGACCCGGCACCGATGGATTATGCAGTATCAACATTGAAGCAGATATTAAAAGAAGAAAAGCCCGTATTTGGAATCTGTCTCGGTCATCAATTATTGGCATTGGCCAATGATATTCCTACTTTTAAAATGCACCATGGTCACAGGGGATTAAATCACCCGGTTAAAAATATTATTTCCGGTAAATCTGAAATTACTACACAAAATCACGGCTTTGGTGTTGACCCGGAAGCGGTGAGAAAAGCCGATCACATTGAAATAACCCATGTGAACCTGAATGACCAGTCAATAGAAGGCATTAGGGTGAAAGGTAAACCAGCTTTTTCTGTACAATACCATCCCGAAGCTACACCAGGGCCACATGACAGCCGGTATTTGTTTGATGAATTTATTGCAATGATGCCCCCTAACCTCTAAAGGGGAGTTGGGAAAATTTCCTGTTATTAAAATTGTAACTTGTTTCTTTAATAACTTTTAAGGGTATGAGTAAAAACATAGATTTAAGTTCTCCGCCAGCTGGCGGAGACAGGGGCATGAAGATTGCCATCATCAACGGCCCCAACCTAAACCTGCTTGGTAAAAGAGAACCCGGTATTTATGGCAATATGCCTTTTGATCAATTTCTTGAATCGATGAAGAAGAAATATGACCATGTTGAAATAAACTATTTTCAAAGCAATGTGGAAGGAGAGATAGTAAATGAATTGCAACGGGTCGGTTTTGATTATGATGGCATCATTCTGAATGCTGCCGGTTATACACATACATCCGTTGCAATAGGCGATGCTGTAGCAGCTATAAAAACTCCGGTGGTGGAGGTACATATTTCCAATGTGCATGCAAGAGAAGATTTCCGGAAATTTTCTCACTTAAGCGGTAAGGCAACAGGCAGTATTGTGGGACTTGGGTTGAAGGGCTACGAACTAGCCATGGATTACTTGCTTTCTAAATAAATTTCACGCAATGCTTTCACCTGGTAGGTTTTTAGTTTGAGTAAACTATCTTTATCGCAGTCGTGACAACAGTCAGAAAGCTTAAACCAACTATAATGAAGAAAATATTCTTCTTTCTTTTTCTTTTTTTCTCCATTGCTTCTTTTGCTCAGGAAGCATTAACGCCGGTGCAAATAGCTGAGAGAAACAAACCCGGCACGGTAATGATTACAGCAACTTACAAAGGGAAAGTAAGTGCCATTCAACCTGTGTTTGATGATGCAGCATTGGAAACACTGGCCCGGGAAGTAAAACTGCAATTGGAAAGCCAGGGCAAGTTTACCATTGATCTTTTCTGGAATACTTATATCAAAGCCTTTTGTGCAGATGTGAGTAAATACATGATGAGAGGAACTAAAACGGTGACGAAAGATCTTAACACCACGATGGTTGGTTCAGGTTTTATAATCACACCGGATGGTTATGTAATCACCAATGCACATGTAGTGGATGAAAATGATGATAATACAAGGAAAAATTTTGCACAACAGGCTTTTCAGGAAATACTTGATAATGATGTAAAAACCCTGGAAGAATCAATGGGGCGTAAAATGACAGAAGAAGAAACGAAAGCCCTGACAGATGCCAACAGCTGGTATTTTACGGAAACGTTGCAAGTAAGTAAAATTGGAAAAGAGTTCAATGTAATATTTGGTATTTCGGGAGACAAAGGAAAAATTGTTCCTATGACAATACCTGCCCGGCTTGTAATAAAAGGCAATCCTATTCCGGGAAAAGATGTTGCTATTTTAAAAATGACAGAGAAACATACTTATCCTACTATCCGCATTGGTGATGATAAAGCGATGAGGGTAGGTGACCAGGTGTATGTGCTGGGCTATCCCGCTATAGCTACTTTTCATCCGTTGATTTCAAAGGAATCCATCTCTGAGGCATCCTTGACCAGGGGACTGGTGAGTGCTAAAAAAAATATGAAAGATGGCTGGGAAGTATTGCAGATTGATGCTGCCATAACACATGGCAACAGTGGTGGACCAGTGATGAACGAACAAGGTGAAGTAATTGGGCTGGCTACTTTTGGTAGCATTGACTACCAGCGCAGCCAGGAAGTACAGGGTATGAATTTTATAGTACCCAGCACTATTGTGTACCAATATATTGACAAAGCAAAGATTGATCCTGCCATGAGTGATATATCAATGTCATATGAGGAAGCTATGGATCTTTTTGATAAAGCCCGGTATAAAAAAGCATTAGAAAAATTTGATGAAGTAAAAGCAATGAATCCCTCTTTCCCTTTCATTGACAAAATGATAGCAGATACTGAAAAAAAAATTGACAAAGGATTTGATAAGGAACCAAAGGATCTGACAATGTATTATTACATCGGAGGTGGGGCGGTGCTCCTGATATTGGTATTATTCTTCATCTTCAAAAGAAGAAAAAAGGTATAAAAAATGCGAAGCATTGCTTCGCATTTTTTTGAGTATCCTCTCTTTTAACTGGTTTGTTTAGCCATTTCTACAAATTCCTGACTTAACAGCAGTAGAAGGGTTATTAAAAATTACTATCCCAATTTTCTGTTTTTATATAGTGGTATTGTTTTTTAATCTCTTTTCGGTAGTGCCTCATTATCTTCCTCTTCGTTCTTTTCCCCTTTCTTTGGCTTCGGCTTATTCTTCATCCAGTCAGGATCTTGTTTTAATTTTTGCACATCATCCAATTTCGCTACATACAAACTGCGGCCATGTGTGCCCAATACAATTTCATTATCTCTTTGCTGAATTGCAATATCATGGACCGGAACAGATTTGGGCAAACCGCCATTCCAGGTCATAAATGTAGTGCCGCGGTCAAAACTTACATATAGTCCACCATCAGTGCCAACATATAGAATGCTATCATTCTTTGGATCTTCCCTGATTACATTGATTGGTTCAAATGGTAAATCTTTTCCTATATTTTTCCATGACGTGCCGTAATCATCACTCACATATAAATAAGGAGCAAAATTGTCGAAGCGATAACCGTTTAGTGATACATATACTCTTGCTTCTTTGTGTTGCGAGGCAGTTACACGGCTTACCCACAAACCCTGAGTCCTGAGCCTGGACCCGATAGCTATCGGGTCGGGAGTCGGGAGTTTGGAACCTTTCTTAGCCGGGGTCGTCGAGCCTGTTTGATTTAATTGTTCCCAGCTATAGCCTGCATCTTTTGAAACATGAACATTGCCATCGTCAGAACCGGTATAAATTAAACCAAAACGAAGCGGTGACTCTGATAAAGTAGTCAATGTGCCATAAGGAACATTGCCGGTCACTCTGCCATTCGTCTGGTCAGCACTCATGGCGATCATGGTGTCGCCTTTATTTAATGAACGATAAAGCCTGTTGCTGCCGTAATAAAATACATCCTGGTTATGTTTACTTAGCAGGATAGGTGTCTGCCAGTTAAACCGCAGAGGTTTTTCTCCCAACTCATGCTGTGGCCGAAGAAATTTTTGCGAACCTCTTCTTTCCTTATTGTAACGGCTATAGACACCAAACTGTGATCCGGAATACACCGTAGCATTATCCCTGGTGTCTACCTGTGCCTGCATTCCATCACCGCCATTGACAATCTTGTAACCATATTGTCCATTATCGCTCCACCCAATATCTTCTTTGTGGGTGGATGGACCCCACCAGCTACCGTTATCCTGTAAGCCGCCATATACATTATAAGGTTTTGCATCATCAACGGTGATGGCATAATATTGCCCGACAGCCGGTGTGTTTGCTTTGAACCAATTAGCCCCATCGTCATAACTGATATTGGCTCCCCCATCATTACCATTGATGATATGAGAATCTTTTTTTGGATTTACCCACAAGGCATGATGGTCAGCATGTACATTTCCTTTGTCTATCGTCTTAAATGTTTTGCCACCATCTGTAGAAAGCTGAGCGATAAATCCTATTGAATAAATTTTATCAGGGTTATAATGGGAGGTATAGATCTTGGCAAAATAATATCCGTAGGTATTAAAATTGGGATTGGGTTTTTCATGAGTTTTTTTCCAGGTTTGCCCGCCATCATTGCTACGATAAACTTCGCAACCAACAATGCCGGTATTTTGGAAACCATCATCACTGTCAAGATAATCCCAGAGGGCAGTTGGTTTTACTTTGTCAGCAGCCACCATTTCTTTTATTCCCTTGCCGCTGTATTTGCGGGGAAAATTATTCTTTTTCAAAAAAGTATCAACTAAATTAGTTTTTAGTATTGCAAACTGTTCTTTTGTAATATTTTTGAAATCTGCTTTTGTATAAAGTGAATCAACTTTCTTAGCTGTATCAGGTTTAGCTGTGTTGTTATCTACTACTGCATAAATGATGTTTGGATTTTTGGGATAGACAGCTAATCCGATGCGGCCAATTTTATCGCCGGTCATAAATCCTGAACCCGGACCGGAAATTATCTTCCATGTTTCACCGCCGTCATTGCTTTTATAAAGGCCACTGCTCTTTCCGCTTTCCTCAAACTTCCAGGCACGGCGCACCCGGTACCACATGCCTGCATACACTTCATTCGGGTTAGAAGGATTGATGTCGAGATCAACACAGCCGGTGTTATCATCCACATATAAAGTTTGTTTCCATGTTTTGCCTCCGTCAGTAGTTTTATAAACACCCCTGTCTTTATTGGCAGAATATAAATGGCCCAATACTGCCACCCATGCTGTATTGTTATCAGTTGGATGTAATTGCACTTTTCCAATATGATGTGATTCCGGAAGACCCAGATATTCCCAGGTCTTACCATTATTACTGCTTTTATACATACCAACACCGGCATAAGAAGAACGACTGCTGTTCACCTCACCTGTTCCCACCCAAATAGTTTTTGTTTTCCAGTTCACGGCTATATCCCCAATAAAAAGCATGTCAAGACTATCCATGATGGGATTAAGGCTCTGTCCATTATTAGTGGTATGCCACAGACCACCAGTGGCATATGCAACATAAAACTCGGTGGGATCTTCCGGGTTGGCATCTACATCTACAACCCGGCCACTCATTATATTAGGGCCGATATTTCGGAATTGTACCTCATTAAGCAACGAACGGGACTCCAGTTTGCGTCTTTGATCAAGTCCCGGCATTCTTTCCCCCGCAGAAGTGGGATTTACCTGGGAGAACACACAAGTGCTGATCAACAGGTGCGCCGAGATGCTGAATGCTACCGAAAGGTGTTTGCGATAGCTGGCACGATTTTTTAACATACAGGTCATAAAAACAGTAAATTTTCGTTAGTAAATTGCAGTGTCGGAAACTTAAACTTGTAACTCAGAGCTACTCTCAAACTTACTAAACTATGCGATTGATTGTTGTCCTCTTTTTATTTATTTCCATAAACGGTTTTGGCCAATGGAAAAACTATGTGCTTGTTGCAAAAGGCGATACACTGAACCGGGTGGATATGAAAGGGAAAAAGCAGGGTCCTTGGTCCATACATGTAGACGAGTTGCGGGGGGAAAGAGGATACGAAGAAGAAGGTTATTTTGATAACGATCAGAAGACGGGCACCTGGAAGAAATATTCATTGGAAGGGGTGAAAATTGCTGAAGAAAATTACAGCTGGGGAAAATTGAACGGAAGAGCCCAATATTTTACTTACAATGGGGGATTGCTGCGGGAAGAAGGCTGGCGGGCCATCGACCCAAAGGTAGCGTTTGATACTGTAGCGATATATGACTTGAAAGATGCTTCTAAAGTGGTGAACTGGGTGGTAGTGAAAAATGAAGGTGTTGCATTAAAACATGGTAAATGGAATTATTACGACCCAAGAGAAGGAACGATTGAAGCTACGGAGTTTTATGTAATGAATAAATTGCGGACAGATAATGATGAAATGATTGGTGATGAAGACTTACGGCCGATTGATATCAGCAAATCAAAATCGGATACGGCAGGTAAAAAAACAGTAACCAAACCTCAGGCGGTGCTGGATTACGAAAAGAAGAACTCCGGGAAAAAGAAAATAAAATCGAGAGATGGTGCAACGGGATATTTGCCGGTGCCTTAAATAAACGCTTTATTTTCGTACTCTCTTAAAATAATTACCAAAGTATAGCAACTGGTATTGTATTGCATTTCTCCAGTATGGCCACTCATGTTTGCCCGGCCGCTCAATATATTCATGCGGAATTTTTAGCTTCACCATCTTTTCATGCAGGGCATGGTTATTAGTATATAAGAAATCTTCTGTGCCGCAATCAATAATGATTTTCATAGAATCGTTAAGAGGTCTTTCAACTAAATTCATCACCGAATAATTCTTCCAATCATCAGAATGGCTGACGGTGTCACCAATTCGCTGAACGATATCAAACTTGCTGGTTAACCCGGCCAGGTTAACAGCCCCGCTCATACTACCACAACCACCAAAAAAATCAGTATGTCGCAAGCCAATGAATAAACCACCATGCCCACCCATGCTTAGCCCGGTAATGGCTCTGCCTCTTCTATCCTTAATAGTATTGTAAGTTGCATCAATATATTCCGGCACTTCTTTGCCGATATAAGTTTCATATTTCATGGTGGAGTCTACCGGGCTGTCAAAATACCAACTGCTGATGCCACCATCCGGGCAAACAATCATCAGGTTGTATTCATCAGCATATTCTTTTAG
>JBKJLR010000318.1:0-14450 GCA_046596865.1 Chitinophagaceae bacterium | reverse complement strand
AGACAAAATAAAAGTTTCCATCGTTAATCCCGGCCCGAAGGCGGCACCGAAAATGGTATTCTTTTCTTTTTTGTTGAGGGCATCCATTATTTTTTCTAAAACAAACAATACGGTCGGTGAGGACATGTTGCCATACTCTTTTAATACATCATAGGAGGGTTGAAGCTGTCCATTGGTAAAGTTCAGACTTTTATGAACTGCTTCTAATATCCTTTTGCCCCCGGGATGTATACACCAATGGGTGATATGATCTTTGCTGACATTAGCGGCTGTTAATGCTTCCTGTACTAATACATCAAAATCTTCTTCTATCATGCCAGCTACATAACTGCTTAGCGTCATCAGGAAACCTTTGGAAGAAAGCTCCCATGCCATATCTTTTTTCCCTTTCAAAGACACCATCGAATAAAAATTATCAATGGTTAAACCTTCTATTTCTTCACTACCCGTTACTAAAACTGCCGCAGCTCCATCTGCAAACAACATACTGCTTGTCATATTATCGATGGTATGCTCTTTTTGGAAATGCAGTGTACACAATTCGGTGCATACAATAAGTACATTAGTTTTTTTATCAGCCTTGCAAAAAGCGTCAGCTATTTTTAAAGCATGTATAGCAGCGTAGCAGCCCATAAAGTTGACAGAAGTACGGAAAGTAGTAGAAGGTAAGTTCAATAATTCCAGCAATTCAAGATCGAGACCCGGAGCACTCATGCCGGTACAACTTACTGTGATAAGATGTGTGATTGTTTGACCCGGAATTTTTTCAACACACTTTTCAATAGCCTGTAAAGAAAGTTGTGCTGCATATTGCTGGTACCATTGCATTCTTTTCTCCAGCTTAGGAAAAGGTTCAAGGTTTTCTGTTGGGGAATAAAATTCCCATTCAGAGGCAGGTAAACTGTAATCTGGAATTACGGAATAACGGTTTTCAATGCCACCCTGGCGGTAAACAAATTTTAATTTTCTTTTATCTTCTTCATTAAGGGCATACACCCGCTGCATAAAGTCAAGGATATTAGATTGCTTATGCATACAGGCCGGAACGGCTGTGCCAATAGATACTATTTTACTCAAAACATCTCCATATTAATAAAATGATAAAAGCGGTATTGGTACAGAAAGCAGCCAGCCAGTTCATCTTCATTGTGTTTTTAAAATTGGCCGCTGCATTATTTTGTCTCACCTGTAAAAACCATTTGACGAAATAAACGATAACCGGGAGGAAAAGGATGCTAATAACAACCAATTTGTTTATTTCTTCTAAATTGATAAAGAATTGTGCCATAAAGAACCAGGCCATTAAGTAAACAATGGCACAAAAAACAAAGGTGCCGGTGTAACCAAGCTTGTAACTAAGGGTTTTCACACCATCTGACAGGTCCTGTTTATGCTGATAAATTTGTGTAAGCGGGTAAAACCCTCCAATCAGCAACGCACAGATAACCATGCCCTGCCACGGCACCTGGATAGTGGTACTTGTATTGCTACCATAATACACCAAAGCAAAGGTTAAAGCTCCCTGGAAAATTATGACAGTCAAATAACCAATGACCGGAAATTTTTTTAACCGGATGCCGCGGTAACTGTAAGCTTTGGAGGCACCGATGTACACCAGGGCAACAATGGCAAACAAGGCGCTTATCAAAAAACTCAGCAGAATGGCTGCTGTATCTAATACAATAGTAAGGAGAAATAGTTGACGGGATGGGGGAGGCGGGTTCTCCAAACCTCCAATACTCTCAGTATCCCTGTCCATATAACTATTATAACCATTGCTGGCCGGGTAGATCAACAGGTGTAAGATAACAAATATCAGCGCCGCTTTGCTCCAGTCAATATGGGGCACTTGTGATAAAGAGAAAAAATATAAAGGTGATAGAAAAACAGAGAAAGGTATCCGAAGTAATTTGATGGTAGATGCTGAAAGCATGTAGCCGGGAATATTTTTGGTAAGATAGTACGAAGCTCTGTAATTAGGGTAATATTGATTTATTGGTTAAAAGTTATGCCCCGAAAGCTTTCCGGCCGGCTACTTTTTACTTTTATATTTCTTTCATTGAAACAGAACAGTCAAACTTTCAGACCGGGAAATAATTTAGATAATTTCCTGCTGCCTTATTGGTTTTAAAAGAAATGAATTTGTAATTTTATGATCCTCGTACAGGTTCATACTTGCATAAACTTTTTAAATTAAAACACTATGGCTACTAAGAAATCCAAAAAAAAAGCTCCCCGCCGACCCGCCAAATCTGCTAAAAAAAGAATGCCGTCACCTAAAAAGCTTGCCCGCCGTGGAGGGAAATTAACCCGGAAAAAAACTGCGACGAAGAAAAAAGCAGTTAAGGCGAAGGTAAAACGTAAACCGGTAGCCCGTAAAAAAGCGGCTCCTAAAAAAGTAGCAAAGAAGAAAACTGCGAAGAAAAAAGTTGCAAAGAAGCCGATAAAAAAGTCGACTAAGAAACTAGTTGCTATAAAGCCGCAGCCCGTAAAAAAGCAAAGTCCGGCAAAGAAACAAGCCGTAAAAATTGAGAAGCCAGTTGCTGCTCCTGTTATTGTGGAAGAGTCGGTTGAGAAAAGTATTATGCCAGAGACGGTGTCATCTATACAAGATGACAGAGATGCAGGTTCAAACACATTAAAAGAAGGAATCGCAGAAACAGAAAATAATAAAGATGGGAGTAATGGGGCTATGATGTAAGGTCTATCCTTGTTTATATTAATAGCCGCCTTATTCTAGGGCGGCTATTTTATTATGTAAAGTATGGTCAATTTAATTCATTACGGGATTCAATTCTGAATTTTCATTACTGTAGTTTTTTATCTCATTGTACAACGTATCTCTCTCCACAGGTATTCTTTTAGCTTGTTTGATCAATGTAACCAATTCGTCGGTTGTCATAGAAGGGGTTTGTTCTTCCGAACCGGCCATACTGTAAATTTTGGTAGTATCATCTATTGTTCCATCAATATCATCCACGCCAAAAGAAAGGGAGAGTTGTGCATTTTGTCTTCCCAGCATAGGCCAGTAAGCTTTTATATGAGGAAAGTTGTCTAAATAAATTCTTGCAATGGCATAGGTTTTCATGTCTTCCACCACCGGGCTCTCGGGCACATAACTCATATCATTATCCTTATTCCGGAATTTCAATGGAATAAAAGTATTGAAGCCCCCCGTTTTATCCTGTAGCTCCCTCAATCGCCTCATGTGGTCAATACGGTGTTCGTATTTTTCAATATTGCCAAACAACATAGTGGCATTAGAATGTAAGCCCAGTTTATGCGCCGTTTCATGAATCAGCAGCCAGCCATCGCCATCTACTTTATCCGCACATATTTGTTGCCGTATTTCCGGGTGAAAAATTTCAGCGCCGCCACCGGGAATACTATTAAGTCCGGCTTCAATCAAAAATTTCAATCCATCTTCCACACTCACATTTGCTTTGCGAAACATATAATCATATTCCACTGCAGTAAAAGCTTTGATATGTAAATCGGGGCGATGAGTTTTTATCGCCTTTAATAAATCAGCAAAAAATTTTAAATTCATTTTGGGATGAACGCCGCCAACAATATGCACTTCGGTAACCGGCTTGCCATCGTATTTTTTTACCATGTGGAGCATTTGCTCAATACTCAGTTCCCAGCCTTCATCTCTTTTGGCATACAGGCGACTGTAGGAACAGAAGTTGCAGCTAAACACACATACATTCGTCGGCTCTATATGAAAATTGCGGTTGAAGTAAACTTTATCACCGTTCTTTCTTATCCGTACTTCATTGGCCAGGCTCCCTGCAAAACCAAGGCTTGCTTTTTCAAAAAGTAGTAATCCTTCCTCATCGGTAATGCGTTGTCCGGCTTTTACCTTGTCGGCTATTTTTTGTAACCCGATAGCAATCGGGTCAGCGGAAATTCCTGTTGTAGCTATCATAGTTTAAATAACAATTATTCTGCGGTAAAGTTACGGTTAGGATGCTGAATTTTTTAAACACAGAGATACAGAGTTTTGAGAGCTACACGGAGAGTCTCTGTGTAACTCAGTTTTCTTCTTAACTCTGTGTTGAGAAAGACTAAAATCCTTATCTTCCCTTTTGATTGTTTTCCAAAACTTAAAAACAGCCTCATGAATTTAAAACTCCGATTAACCGGCTTAAGCTTTCTGCAATTCTTTGTTTGGGGTATCTGGCTCATTTCTTTAGGGGGATATATGTTTGTCAACTTTGGCACCGAAACGAACATTGGATTAAAAATCGGCAATACATACGGTACTATGGGTTGGGCTTCTCTATTCATGCCTGCATTGATGGGTATTCTGGCTGATAAATATGTAAGAGCGGAAGTACTGCTGGGAATTTGTCATATACTTGGTGGGGTTGGACTTTATTATGCGAGTACGGTAGATAGTGCAAGTGAAATGATTTGGGCAATTTTTTTAGTAAGCTGCTTTTACATGCCCACCATTTCGTTAAGTAATACTGTTTCTTATAGTCTGTTGAGTACAAATAAATTGGATGTTCAAAAATCATTTGCTCCTATACGTGTATGGGGAACAGTAGGTTTTATTGTGGCGGAATGGGCGGTAGATTTATTAGGATGGACGCAAAACAATAACCAGTTTTATTTTGCAGCAGTAGCCGCTTTATTTACGGGTTTGTATTGTTTCACATTGCCACGAACTGAAGTCAATAAATCAGTGGAAAAAAGATCCTTCGCTACCCGTTTGGGTCTGGATGCTTTTCAGTTGTTTAAAAGTCCTATGATGGCAAAATTCTTTTTGTTTGCCATGCTTTTGGGTGCTGCGTTGCAGATTACCAATATGTTTGGTAATCCATTCCTCGGCGATTTTGGAAAAATACCTGAGTATGCCAATAGTTTTGCTGTTAAGCACAGCAATATTCTTATATCTCTGTCCCAGATTTCGGAAACCCTTTTTATTCTCGCTATACCTTTTTTTCTGAAACGCTTTGGCATCAAACAGGTAATGCTTATCAGCATGTTTGCATGGGTATTGCGCTTTGCGTTGTTTGGAGTAGGAGATCCCGGATCAGGATTATATCTGCTTATTCTATCTATGATCGTTTACGGAATGGCGTTTGATTTCTTTAATATTTCCGGTTCCTTATTTGTTGACCGGGAGGCAAAACCAGGTATCAGGGCAAGTGCACAAGGATTATTTATGTTGATGACCAACGGACTGGGAGCCATTCTCGGCGGACTCTTTGCTGGTAAAATTGTTGACTATTTCACTGATGCTGCCGGCAATAAAGACTGGCAAAACATCTGGTTCACCTTTGCCGGTTATGCATTGGTAATTGCTTTATTATTCCTTGCTGTGTTTAAATATAAACATAACCCAAAAGAGATGGAAAATATCAAGCATTAGAGAAAATTATTTAGCTAACTAAAGTTTGCAATAATTGTCTGCGAAGTTTGACTTTACATTCGAAAGCCACTCCATCAAGGTTTCGGGGCTTGCATTTACTTAGTTATTTTTATTTCATGCAAGAAATAATAAGTTGATATGTTATATCACATGAGGAATTTCTTCTACATCAAAAAATCATTGGGTGGACTCTTATTTCTGAAATAAAAAAAATATCCATCGAATTTTTTGTCAGTTTATATCAAGACCTTGGAAAAAGCAACGGTATTTCTAATAAAATCCTGAAAATCTCCAGCTTTTTTTTGTTAGCTGGTTAGAACACTCTAACTGCTAAATATCTGATATTTACTAAGGCATGGTATTGGCAGTCAGGTAAATAGCAAACCAACCCAGAATAGGAATGAATTTAAATCAAAGACAAAATAAAAAAAATGTCCTCTTTCAATTGCTTCCGCAAGCTATCGCCAAACTAAAAAAAAATATTATTGATCCTTTTTTTGGAGGTGATATTAATATGGCTGATGAGAGCCTTCCATTAAGATCTGAAATTTTCACCGAAGAACACCTGGAACAACATGCAAAATCGTTGTCCAAAAAACACACCGTTATCTCAAAACAGCCTTCAGAGCAGTTACTGAAACGGTTAGCAGAGAACGAAAGCATATTACTTGAAGTACATTCTATTCTTACAGAAAATGTAAAGGAGAGCAACAGGATAGCACCTGCTGCAGAATGGCTGTTAGATAATTTCTATCTTATAGAAGAACAAATTTATACGGCTAAAAAGCATTTACCCAAAGGCTATAGCAGGGGATTGCCGAGACTTAGCAAAGGCCCATCATCAGGATTGCCCCGTGTGTATGATATAGCAGTAGAAATTATTTCACACACGGATGGCCATGTTAATTTAACGAGCCTTACCGGCTTTATCAAGTCTTACCAAACTATCAGCCCCTTAGAACTGGGAGAATTATGGGCTATACCCATTATGTTACGGTTGGCATTGTTGGAAAATTTACGCCGGCTTTCTATTCATATGTCCATTGATTTAACTAATAAATCATTGGCAGAGTCCTGGGCCGATAAGTTTATCTATGTAGCCGAAAACGATCCTAAAAATTTAGTGTTGATCATTGCGGACATGGCCCGGTCAAAACCCCCCATGTCCAGTTCGTTTGTTGCCGAACTAACAAGAAGATTGCAGGAAAAAGGTAATGCACTTACATTGGCTATGAACTGGCTTGAACAAACCTTATCTGAGAACGGCCAGGCCAGCATAGAGTTGATACAGCAAGAAAACAGAAAACAGGCGGCAGACCAGGTTTCTATAAGTAATAGTATCAGCAGTCTGCGGTTTTTAAGTTCCTGTGAGTGGGGGGAATTTGTAGAAGTAACAAGTATAATGGAACAAACATTGAAACAGGATCCCGGCGGTGTTTATGAACATATGGATTTTCATACCCGGGATAATTACCGCCATGTGGTGGAAAGCATCTCTAAAAATTCTAAGATATCAGAAGAAAATGTAGCAGCCATCGCTGTGCAACTGGCAAAAGAAAATTTTGAAAAAGATAATCAATCAAAAACAGGCCATGTTGGTTATTACCTGAAAGGCAACGGGCTAAAGCAACTGGAAAAATTGGCGAAAATGAAGGTGGATTTCATTGAATCGTGCAAAAGACTGGTTCATCAAATCCCTTTTATAATATATGCCGGAAGCATCATTTTGCTAACAACTCTGATTACCTGGGGGTTTGCTTCTCAGGCTTATGCAGAAGATCTACATAATTGGAAGCTGGTAACCATTATTACATTGTCATTTTTAGCAGCGAGCCAGTTAGCTGTTTCAGTTGTCAATTGGATCACAACCATTCTATCGAATCCATCTCTATTACCCCGGATGGATTTTTCAAAAGGTATCCCGGATGGTTCCAGGACAATGGTTGTAGTACCTGCTATAATTGATAGTTTATCCAGTATAGCACATCTTATAGAAAATTTGGAAGTTCGATTTCTGGCGAACAGGGATGCCAATCTTTCGTTCGCTTTGCTGACGGACTTCAAAGATGCCGAAACAGAGAACATGGCCGATGACACATTATTACTTGAATCTGTAAGAAATAAAATCATTGAGTTAAACAGAAAATATGAGAGAGCTTCTGATGATACTTTCTTTTTATTTCACCGGCCAAGAAAATGGAATGAACGGGACAAAATCTGGATGGGATATGAACGTAAACGGGGAAAAATAGGAGATCTAAACGCATTGATCAGCGGCACGGGGAAAGATTTTTTTTCTTTGATTATTGGGGAAGAGAAAATTTATACTAGTATAAAATATGTTATTACACTTGATACGGATACACAACTACCCCGTGATGCTGCCTGGAAAATGGTGGCAACCATGGCGCATCCTTTAAATAAACCTATCTACAATGAGAAAAAAGGTCGGGTAACAGAGGGCTACACTATTCTTCAGCCAAGGGTATCTAACGGTTTAGCAATAGGTAACAGTTCTCTCTATGCCCGGATACATGGCAATGAACCCGGTACCGATCCGTATACCAGGGCTATTTCTGATGTTTACCAGGATATGTTTAAAGAGGGTTCTTTTATAGGGAAAGGCATTTATGAAGTGGAAGCTTTTGAAAAAGCATTAAAGAATAAATTTT
Source organism: Chitinophagaceae bacterium (assembly GCA_046596865.1). Classification (GTDB taxonomy): domain Bacteria; phylum Bacteroidota; class Bacteroidia; order Chitinophagales; family Chitinophagaceae; genus JJ008. The sequence continues at coordinate 6,395 of JBKJLR010000318.1, read as the reverse complement.
CTCCCAACCGGATTTTAAGCCATGATCTTTTGGAAGGTGCCTATGCCCGTGCAGGGTTGATCACTGATGTACAATTATATGAGCAATATCCTTCCGGGTATCTTACCGATATGCAGCGCCGCCATCGTTGGATAAGGGGAGACTGGCAAATTTCATCATGGGTATTACCCTTCGTTTACGGTATTGATAAACGATTGCATAAAAATCCGTTGACCGTGCTATCGAAATGGAAAATTGCGGATAATTTACGCCGCAGTTTAGTACCGCTTTCTTTGCTGCTGTTGCTTTTATTTGGCTGGATAATTTCCTTCCATACTTTCTTCTGGACGGTTACCATTGTTGCCATACTTTTTTTGCCTTCCCTTGTAAATTTTGCGTGGCAACTTTTCAGAAAGCCACCGGATGTAATTTTCATCCAGCATTTTATTTACACTTACCGGTCCTTTAAAGATGGTATTGCTCAATTATTCATTGATTTTGTTTGTCTTCCATATGAAGTTTATGTTAATGCAGATGCTGTCATCCGCACCTGGTGGCGTATGATAGTGTCACGACGAAGATTGCTGCAATGGAATCCTTTCATCAGTCAGCAGCATGAAAAAAAAACAATTACTGCGGCATACCGGAAGATGTGGTTTGCACCATTTTTAACGGCAGGTATTTCTATTTATTTAAGCATTTACTTTCCGGTTACGCTTATCAAAGTAATGCCCTTGTTAATAGCATGGTTTCTTTCTCCTGCTGTAGTTTGGTACATAAGCCGTTCATTAGAAAAGAAAGAGATTCGTATTTCAACCGGGCAAACTATTTTCCTGCGCAAGTTGGCCCGTAAGACCTGGGCATTTTTTGAAACTTTTGTAACCCAAGAAGACAATTGGTTACCACCTGATAATTATCAGGAGCAGCCAGTGGAAAGAATTGCTCACCGCACATCGCCTACCAATATAGGTCTTTCTCTCTTAAGTAACCTGACGGCCTATGATTTTGGCTACATAACAATAAAGGAATTTATTGATGTAACTACTAAAACGATTACTACTGTACAAGGATTGGAAAAATACCGGGGACATCTATACAATTGGTATGATACCCAATCTTTGGTTCCGCTTAGCCCAAAATATATTTCTACCGTTGATAGCGGAAACCTGGTTGGTCATCTCATCACCCTGCAACAAGGTCTTCTTTCTATACACAACAAAAAGATAATTACCGTTTCCATATTTCAAGGTTTGCTGGATGAGGTTCGTATCTTATTTGAAAAAACCAAAATACCTGGCTTGCAAAAGTTTGAGCAGGAGCTTACAGATAAACATGAACATCACTTTGACAATTTAACCGCCGCAAACAACTATATCGATGACCTTGAAGAACAGTTGACAAAAATTTTGGTGCATACAGAAGCAGATCCGGAAAACGAAGCAGCCTGGTGGATACAAAAGATCTTTAGTCATATTGAAAATATAAAAAATGAACTCACCACTTTAGTACCATGGCTTCTTCTTCCTTCCCCACCCACAAAATTTGAGCAGCTCATAAATGCTATACCGGGAATACCATCAATAATTCAATTGTCAAAACTTGAAAAGAGGTTACTGAATAAGATCAATTCCTTTTATAGCGATGATAATACTGCTGAAGAAAATATATGGCTTGACAATTACAGGTCCAGTATTACAGAATCCGGGAGAAGGGCCAGGGAGATCATTCTTATGGCGGATCAGCTGGCGGTAAAATGCAGCCAACTTGCCAATGTGGATTATGATTTTTTATACGATCGTTCACAACATTTATTATCAATTGGATATAATGCGGACGACCACCGGAAGGATAATGGCTACTATGATCTGCTGGCTTCCGAAGCAAGGTTAACAACCTTTGTTGCTATAGCCCAGGGAAAACTTCCCCAGCAAAGTTGGTTTGCTTTGGGGAGACAACTTACCAATATTGGGGCGGCTCCGATACTTCTTTCATGGAGTGGTTCCATGTTTGAATACCTGATGCCCCTGTTGGTAATGCCCACTTATGAAAATACGTTACTTGATCAAACCGCTAAAGCAGTAATTCAAAAACAAATAGAATACGGGAAAAAACGGAATGTACCCTGGGGTATTTCAGAATCAGGTTACAATATGGTGGATGCAAATCTTAACTATCAGTATCATGCATTTGGTGTACCGGGAATTGGATTTAAACGGGGGTTGGGAGAAGAACTGGTTATCTCTCCATATGCGTCGGTGATGGCACTGATGGTTGCGCCAACGGAAGCCATTGATAATTTATATGAATTAAAAGAAAAGGGTTTCGGCGGCAAATATGGTTTCTACGAAGCAATAGATTATACACCATCCCGGTTATTACGCAAACAAGAGTATGCCGTAGTAAAATCTTATATGGCACATCACCAGGGAATGAGTTTTTTATCATTAAGCTATTTGCTTCTCGATCGGCCCATGCAGCAGAGATTTGAAGCCGATGTTCAGGTGAAATCAGCTTTATTATTATTACAGGAAAAAATACCAAGAGTTACCACCTTCTACTCACCAAATGTTCATGAAGCTGATACAAGTATTACTCCGGGTGACCATGGTTATATGCGTATTTTAGATACACCTGATACTTCCATCCCGGAAGTACAGTTATTATCTAATGGCAGGTATCATGTAATGATAACTCATGCAGGCGGTGGGTATAGCCGTTGGAAAAATATTGCTTTGACCCGGTGGCGGGAGGATTGTACTTGTGATGATTGGGGAACTTTCTGTTTCATCAGGGATTTGGATAGTAATATATCATGGTCCAATGCATTCCAGCCCTCCTTAAAAAAAGTCGATAATTACGCAGCAGTATTCTCACAGGGAAGAGCAGAATTCCGGCGCAAAGACAAGGGCATCGAAACGCATACCGAGATTGTGGTATCACCTGAAGATGATATTGAATTAAGAAGATTGCATATTACTAATCGTTCCCGTAAAAAAAGAACTATTGAAATAACAAGCTATGCAGAAGTAGTACTTGCCTCTCCTGTTGCTGATGAATTGCACCCTGCCTTTAGTAATCTTTTTGTTCAGACTGAGATTAATGAACAGCGCAATGCCATTCTTTGTACCCGCAGGCCACGTTCCGATAATGAAAGCAATCCTTGGATGTTTCATTTAATGAAAGTACATGAAGCGGAAATAATAAATGTTTCCTATGAAACAGACAGGGAGCAATTTATTGGCAGGGGCAATACTATTCATGATCCCAAAGTAATAAACCAGGAGGGTGCTTTATCAAACAGCAGTGGTTCTGTACTCGATCCTGTCGTATCTATTCAATACCGCATAGTGCTGGAGGCATATCAAACCACCACCGTTGATATGGTTTTCGGTATTGCAGATACAAAAGAATTATGCAATGGTTTAATTCAAAAATACCAGGACAGGCATCTACTTAACCGTATTCTTGAATTAGCATTTACCCATAGCCAGGTCATCCTGCGGCAAATCAATGCGGTTGAGTCAGATGCTCAACTTTATTCCCGTTTGGCAAGCTCCATTATTTATGCAAATGCATCCTTACGGGCTGATCCTTCTACTATATTAAAAAATCAACGGGGACAATCAGGGCTGTGGAGTTATTCTATCTCCGGTGACTTACCCATTGTGCTTTTACAAATTGGAGATTCATCCAATATTGAATTGGTACAACAGCTGGTACAGGCACATGCTTATTGGCGTTTAAAAGGATTACTGGTAGATCTTGTAATCTGGAATGAAGATCATGGTGGTTACCGCCAGGTATTGCAAAACGAAATACTGGGGTTTGTCTCACCTGCCATAGCGAATGAATCAAAAGATCAACCTGGAGGTATCTATGTTCGTTCAGCCGATCAGATATCTAATGAAGACCGCATATTGTTCCAAACAGTGGCGCATGTGGTGATCTCCGATAAATTAGGAACGCTTGAAGAGCAGATTAGTGGCAGAACTAAATTAAAAACAACCATAGCTCTTTTCTCGCCCAGTAAGTTCCCTTCTTCTCTTAATACGACTGTTACCCTCCCAACAGACCTTCAATTCTTTAATGGTTTTGGCGGTTTTTCAAAAGATGGAAAAGAATATGTAATTATTACTACTGCCAGCCAATCTACACCAGCTCCGTGGATCAATGTATTGGCTAATCCTCAATTTGGCAGCATCATTTCTGAAAGCGGTCAATCGTATTCCTGGGTTGACAATGCACATGAGTGCCGGCTTACTCCCTGGAGTAATGACCCCGTAACCGATCTTAAAGGTGAGGCCTTTTATTTAAGAGATGAAGAGAGTGGAAAATTTTGGTCGCCAACTGCTCTTCCGTGCCGCGGCAAATCTTCTTATATCACCCGTCATGGATTCGGCTATAGCATATTTGAGCATAGCGAAGATGGGATAGAAACAGAAATGACGGTGTATGCAGATATCTCGGAACCATTAAAGTTTATGGTGTTGAAGGTGCGTAATAAATCGGGCAGGAAACGGCGTATATCTGTAACCGGTTATGTAGAATGGGTGCTGGGTGATCTGCGTTCAAAATCATTAATGCATATCATTACCGAATTAGATACACGAAGCGGAGCTATTTTAGCAAGGAATGCATACAGTACAGCATTCGAAAACAGGGTGGCTTTTTTTGATGTAGATGATCCCAATAAATTTTACACAACAGACCGGGCCGAGTTTATCGGACGAAATGGAACTTTAAATAATCCTGAGGCCATGAACAGGATAAAGCTTTCCAATAAATCGGGAGCGGCATTGGATCCTTGTGCAGCATTGCAAGTGTCATTTGACCTGGTAGAAGAAGAAGAACACACCGTGGTATTTCGTCTAGGCGCTGGAAAAAATCTTAACGATGCACTGAACCTGATCCGGATATTTGAAGGAAGCATGGCCGCACAAAACGCTTTTGAGAAAGTTCATAAATACTGGAAAGAAACACTGGAGGTAATACAACTTGAAACGCCTGATATGGCCGTTAATTTTATGGCAAATGGCTGGTTGAATTATCAAACATTGGTTTGTCGCATGTGGGGGCGAAGCGGTTTTTACCAATCTGGTGGAGCTTTTGGTTTCAGGGATCAGCTACAGGATGTATTATCCTTACTGCATACCAAACCAGCATTTGCAAAACAGCAATTATTACTCTGTGCATCCCGGCAATTTAAAGAAGGTGATGTGCAGCACTGGTGGCACCCGCCCGGTGGAAGAGGTGTACGCACCACCTGCTCGGATGACTTTTTGTGGTTGCCTTTTGTTATCTGCCGTTATATCGCAACGACAGGAGATAAATCCATATTGGATGAAATTGTTTATTTCCTGGAAGGTCGTTTATTAAATGTAGATGAAGAATCGTATTATGATCTTCCTATAAAATCTGATAAAGCGGCCACCTTGTATGAACATTGTGTAACGGCAATAAAACATGGTTTTCGTTTTGGTGCAAATGGATTACCACTGATTGGATCGGGTGATTGGAATGATGGCATGGATAAAGTAGGTAACCAGGGCCGTGGTGAAAGTGTGTGGCTTGCCTTTTTTCTCTATGATATTTTAAACAGGTTTGTGGATGTGGCGGCTTCGAAAAATGATGGGGCCTTTGTAACAGAGTGCCGGGAGCAAGCTGAACTGTTACGTCAAAATATAAATGCGCATGCCTGGGATGGCGAATGGTATCGTCGTGGTTATTTTGATGATGGCACCCCGCTGGGTTCTTCCGTTAATGATGAATGTAAGATCGATTCTATTGCGCAAAGCTGGTCAGTATTATCAAAAGCCGGGGAAATTTCTAAAACAAATATGGCCATGCAATCGGCCGATAAATACCTGGTTCGTAAACAAGATCATATTATCCGGTTATTTACACCACCTTTTGATAAATCAAGTATGAACCCCGGCTATATAAAAGGGTATGTGCCGGGTGTAAGGGAGAATGGTGGACAATACACCCATGCTGCAATATGGTTAGTGATGGCTTTTGCGGAAATGGGTGACAGGCAAAAAACATGGGAACTATTACAACTGATCAATCCAATTAACCATGGTAAAGATGAGACAGCTATCCATCAGTATAAAGTAGAGCCCTATGTGATAGCGGCAGATGTATATGGAGTGGAACGACACAGAGGCCGGGGCGGATGGACCTGGTACACAGGTTCTGCAAGCTGGATGTATCAATTGATCATTGAATCATTTATAGGGCTTAAAAGAAACGGAAATAGCCTGAGTTTTTTACCTTGTTTACCGCCTGAATGGGCTTCCGTAAAAATAAATTATCGCTACATGGATGCTATGTATCATATTGAACTAAGGCAAGAACAAACAACACCAGTGTCAACAGCGAAAATAACAGTGGATGGTGTTGAACAAAATAATCCG
>JBKJLR010000168.1:0-8184 GCA_046596865.1 Chitinophagaceae bacterium | reverse complement strand
GGTTTCCGTTATCATCGGCAATCATATCACCACCAAAGCTGCTGCAGGAATTGTGAACAGAAATATTTTTATTAGCCTGGTCATCCACCACAGAACCCAGATCTGTTACCAGTAATTTTTTATTGGTGCTGAATTGAATTAATTGAGTGCCATCATTAGTCATAGCATATCCCTTTCCATCAGAAGCGATAACCATACGGGTAACAATATCTCCCTGGTCGGATGATTTTTGTGGCTTGCCGGTAAAGGCCCGGTCAGTAACATAAAAAACTTTCATTGTCTTTAAATCAATATATCGTAACTGATCGATCAGCATAGGTGTGTAGTAAAGACGGTTATTCTTTTTATCATACGCCATGGCGGCTACACCGGTTCCAAAAGCGGCATTAATGGCGTTGCCATATCTCTGATCATTGAGCGGTGCAGACAATTGTTTTTTAGTAGCAGCATCATAGCCCAAAAAAGAAACATCATTGCCACTAAGCAATACCTGGCTGTATTCGCCAGTTTGCAGATTTAGTTTCCGTAAAAAACTCCAGTTAGAACCTTGTTGTTGAATATCCGTTACCGCATAAGCGAAACGGTCGGCTTGCTGGGCAGTAGCACGGGTAGTAAGTAAAACGGTTCCTAAAAGAATAGAAATAAAGAGTAGACTTTTTTTCATACACCTGATTTTAAAGTTTGCAATTGGATAAAGTGAAGTATTAAAGTACAACAATTCCGGCAACGACCAGAAGAATTTTTTATGAATGGCTCAAAAAATTCATTTGTTCCATGGTTTATAAACGGGGAGTTGAAGCGGCCGGTCATCCGGGATCGTTCGTAAAGGCTCACAGGGCTCCAGGCTACTAAAACATGCTGCGGGCAACTCCTGGTAAAGTTTAGTGCCTTCCGTTTTCCAGTTTATCATCTCATCACTCACCTGTTTGATAATTTTTCCCGGGTTACCAACCACTACACTTCTGGCAGTAATTATTTCTCTTTCTTTAATAAATGATAGGGCGCCAACGATACATTCATCACCCAGCTGCACATTATCCATTATCACAGCATTCATCCCCACTAAACAATTCTTTCCAATCGTGGCCCCATGAATAACGGCGCCATGTCCGATATGTGCCCCTTCTTTTAATAAAACAGTTACTCCGGGAAACATGTGAATGGTACAATTCTCCTGCACATTGCATCCGTCTTCAATAATAATTTGTCCCCAATCGCCACGAAGTGCAGCACCGGGACCGATGTAGCAATGTTTTCCAATAATTACATTACCCGTAACAGCCGACTGTGGATGAATAAAAGATGATTCGTGAATGACAGGTTTGTATCCTTTGAATTGGTATATCATTGTAGTGGATTAAGTAAATAGAGTATATAAAGTTGTTAGAGTTCGGAGTTGCCTTTTTTCTTTAGCTCATCTCTTTTCTTTCGGAGAAAAATTAAATAACCATTGAGTAGCCGCTCAATATCTTTTCCTTTTGACTTAAACTCATTAAGCCTTGCTTCTAAAAGATAGCCTTCATCAAATGCGTCAATTAAATGATTTATAGTCTCAGTTAATGAGCCTCTTGCCTGTACACAATAATGAATCTGGTCGGGATAGGTAAATCTGCCGTGCCCCTCTGAAATCAACGCATTTATTGACCTTGAACTCCTGATAATCTGATCTGTAAGCCGGAATTTTTCATCTGCGGGAAACTTTCTGGCTTCTTTACTAACTTCATTTTTGAATTCTCTTACTTTTTTCCATAATTCAAGTACTTCAAATCCGAATTCATTGTTTTCTTGCATTGCAATCTGAGTTTACAAGTAAAGGATACTTTATATACCTTATTTACTAATCAACTTCTTGTCAGTTCGGTAGCACAGACCTTTGAAAATAGCTACTTCATGATTTTTTTGATTCGTAATGGTAATATGATACAATCCTGTTGATTTGCCGTTATGAAATTCCTTTGTTTCAGCTGTTAGTACATCATCCACATGAACCGGTTTGATGAAATTGATGGAAGTGTCTAATGCCACAGACAATACATTCCTGTTATTACAAGCAAAGGCAAAAGCACTGTCGGCTAAGGAAAAAGCGATTCCTCCGTGAACAATACCAAAGCCGTTTATCATCTCTTTTCTTACCGTCATTTTTATTTTACTGTACCCTTCTTTTATTTCCAGCACTTCTATACCCAGCCACTGACTGAACAGGTCATGCTCCATCATGTGAGAAACGACTTTGTTGGCAAGTAAATTTTTTTCTGTACTCATGCTGTATACTTATATATTTATTCAGGTAATTATGTTCACTCACCCAAAAAATCCGGCTGCCGCTTTTCTAAAAATGCCTGAACCCCTTCTTTGTAATCTGATGTTTTTGCTGCCTGTTGCTGAAAAATATCTTCGTCTTTCAACTGTTCTTCCCATGAGTTTACAATTGAATTATTTAATGCCTGTTTTGTATAAGCCAATCCCTTTGTGGGCATTTTTGCCAGATAATAAGCAATCAGCATTGCGTTTTCGGTAAAAGTTTCTTCCGGAAATACTTTATAGATCATTCCCATTTTTTCTGCATCAGCAGCCATTACTTTTTCTCCCAGCATCATCAGGGCTGAAGCTTTCTGCCAGCCAATTAATCTTGGTAAAGTAAACGTACCGCCACTGTCTGGTATCAACCCGATTTTGGAAAATGCCTGGATAAAAGAAGCGGACTCTTTAGCCATAACAATATCACAGCACAGCGCCATGTTGGCACCAGCACCGGCGGCTACACCGTTGACTGCGGCCACTACCGGCTTTTCTAATTTTCTTATTCTTGTTACAATGGGATTGTAATGTTCAGCAAGAATTTGTTTTATTTCTATTGCATTTTCGCCAACTAATTCACCAATATCCTGCCCGGCACAGAATGCTTTGCCTGTTCCGGTAATGTAAACACAGCGAACAGCTTTGTCTTTACATTTATCCAATGCTTCCTGCATAAGCAGTGCCATATCCCTGTTAAACGAGTTGAATTTATCCGGACGATTGAGCGTAATGAAACCGATGGAATCTTTTATTTCAAAAAGGATAGAAGACATGTAATAGATTTTATAACGAAGATACTACTACCACTCGTTTTAAACGGTACCCGGTAAATACGCCTAATGGCATTTAAAATAATCAAAAGGTTCTTTGCAATCATCACATTGATATAATGCTTTGCAGGCAGTTGATCCAAATTCACTGATACAGTGCGTATGATGAGAATTGCAATGCGGACATTGCACAACTTCTGCCGGGGCAAATAATTCATTATTGCAAACCTGTTGCCTGGGATTGGGCGGAGCAATGCCGTATTCTTTTAATTTTTGTTTGCCGGATTCACTCATCCAGTCGGTGGTCCAGGCTGGAGAAAGAACGGACGTTACTTTTATATTCCTATAACCATTTGCCAGTAATTCCATTTTAATATTCATGGCAATCATATCCATGGCCGGACAGCCTGAGTAAGTGGGAGTGATGATGACTTCAACCTCATCACCGATTATTTTTACCTCTCTTACAATTCCCAAATCAGTAATAGTAAGTACAGGAACTTCCGGGTCAACGACTGTTTCCAGTATTTGCCAGATTTTTTTTTCTTCTGCTGATAAACTACTATGTTGTTGAAGTGTATTCATCACTAAATCCCCTTTAGGGTTGGGGGTTTACCATTCTGCCCCCGGATATGTTCGCTGCATATATTGTAACTCTGTCAATATATACCCTAATTGTTCCGTATGTTTTCCTTCTTTACCACCTGTATGCATAAATTCTTTTTCAGGAACAGGTAGTGTAGCTTCGGAGAAAATGGCAGAGACTTTTTGCAGCCAGTCATTTTTTAATAGTGAAACATCAACTATTTTTTCATACTCAGCCGCTTCAAATAGTTCGCCGGTATAACTCCAGAGTTCATCAATAGCTTTCAGCATTTTGGTATGACTTTGCTCGGTGCCATCTCCTAAACGGATCACCCACTCACTGCTCCATCGTACATGATAAGTCGTTTCTTTTAATGCTTTGTTAGCTATGGCGGCAAGCTGGTCATCATTGCATTGTTGCAACTTTTCATATAGCAAATACTGGAACTGGCTGTATAAATACTGACGTAAAATGGTTTGCCCCCAATCACCATTAGGTTGTTCAACAAGCAACAGATTTTTAAATTCTCTTTCTTTTCTTAAATAGGCTAGTTTATTTTCATCTGAATCTTCGCCCGTCAGTGTGGCAGCATATTGATAAAAATTTCTTGCCTGTCCTAACAGATCGAGGGATATATTGGTGATAGCAATATCCTGTTCCAGTACGGGCCCATGGCCACACCATTCGCTGTTTCGTTGTGAAAGGATCAGTGTGGTATCTGCTAAGTGTAATGTATAGTCAATTAACGGGGAACTCATCAGCCAAATCGTTTAATCATTAGTTACATATGGTTCACCTCGTCGGGTAAAATATAAAATGTTGGATGCCGGTAAACCTTATCCATCGCCGGTTCATACAACTCGCCGGCTTCTTCGGGATTAGAAGCGGTGATATATTTACTTTCGACCACCCAGATGCTTACACCTTCCATTCTTCTGGTATACACATCCCGGGCATTTTCAATTGCCATTTGTGCATCGGCGGCATGCAGGCTGCCGGCATGTTTATGATCAAGGCCTTGTTTACTCCGGATAAATATTTCCCACAAGGGCCAGTTGGCTGAATCGTTTTTTGTCTGATACGTACTACCGCCCCCTTTTTCTTCCGGGATGTCTCCGTAATAAAATTTTCTAATAAAATAATTATTCATTGCTTATCAGTTTCGTACTTCAATTGTATAAGGAATAAACTTAGCTGAATCTTCTGTTGTATTTTCTTTCCCCCAATTTTATAAGTTAATAGTAGCAGATCATTTCCTGATGTAGATAAATGCAAAGTTTAAAAATGTTTTCATCAGGCGGCCTTTGTTTTCAAACTTCTCTTTTGGGCGTATGCCATTGCTGCCTCCCTAACCCACTGACCCTCTTCATGTGCTTTGCGGCGTGCCTCTAACCTTTGTTTATTGCAGGGCCCATTACCTTTTACCACATTCCAGAATTCGTTCCAGTCTATCTCACCAAAGTCATAATGTTTTCTCTCTTCATTCCATTTCAGTTTATTATCGGGCAAACTCATTCCTAAAACTTTTACCTGCTCTGCGGCCATATCTATAAATTGCTGGCGAAGTTCATCATTGGTTTTTCTTTTTATTTTCCACTTCATGCTTTGGTCACTGTTGGTGCTTTCGCTGTCCCTGGGACCAAACATCATAAGCGATGGCCACCACCAACGGTTAATGGCATCCTGGCACATGGCTTTTTGTTCATCCGTTCCCCTGCTTAAAACTAATAATGTTTCAAAACCCTGACGTTGATGAAAACTTTCTTCCTTACAAATTCTTACCATCGCCCTTGCATAAGGACCATAAGAAGTCCGGCAAAGCATTACCTGGTTTAAAATAGCTGCACCATCCACCAGCCAACCGACTGCTCCCATATCTGCCCACGTCAATGTGGGGTAATTAAAAATAGAAGAGTATTTGGCTTTGCCGCTATTCAGGTCATTGATCATTTCTTCCCTGCTCATCCCCAACGTTTCTGCAGCGGAGTACAAATACAAACCATGTCCCGCCTCATCCTGCACTTTGGCGATCAGGATTGCTTTTCTTTTTAAGGAAGGAGCCCTGGAAATCCAATTGCCTTCCGGTAGCATCCCAACTATCTCGCTATGGGCATGCTGACTTATCTGGCGGATATTTGTTTTGCGGTAGGCATCCGGCATCCAGTCTTTGGGTTCAATCTTAGTTTCCAAGTCAATCTTTCGCTGGAATATTTTTTCGAATTCCTGAACAGGCATAACATACTTGTTTAAGTGACAAATTTACTAAAACTAACGCCTGTTTGAGTTATTTGTTGAGGAGTCCTGCCAGGTTATCTGTAAATAAGAAAAGCGACCATTTTTGACCGCTTTTGGAATACCCATCCGGGGCGAGAGTAAATTTTAAATTACATGCTTTTAACAAATAAATCCTGGTATTTTTTCCCTGCTGCCATGATGGTAACGGCGTTAGGTTTAAAATCTTTGTATTCTTCCGTAGTAAAATCTTTTGGGGTTAATTCTTTTCCATTTGCTTTTACGCTGTTTTTAAATATGATACCTTTTGTATTAAAGTAAGCCCTGGTTTCCCACTCATTACCTTCTTCAACTTCCTTACTGTAGTAGAAAATAATTTTTCCCTCTTTATACAGGTATTCTTCATTGGTCATAAGGTGTGAGGCTTTTCTTGTCACAGTCACTTTCACCAATACAGTTTTGGGAATCTGTTCACCATGATCAGGCGGATCATCATACCAGAAATCTGTGGTTTCCGAATAATTACCCACAGCAGGCCAGCTTCTTCCATTTTTATTCGTCACCCATTGATTATTATACAATGGGCCTTCAAAACCAAGTTCTATAGATTCGGCAATTTTTTTATTTACATCCGTGTAGTGGCTGCGGATTGCTGTTTCTGTTTGCGCAGTTGCCAAAAATGATTGAAAAATCAAGATAAAAAAAACAACTCTTTTCATATTATATATTTTAAGAGTATAGCAAACCTTGTTACTTCACATCAAAATCCACCACTACTTTTTCTGTTTTTGGATGTGACTGACAAGTGAGAATATATCCCTGTTCGATCTCTTCTTCTTCAAGCCCCCAGTGAACGTCCATGCTTACTTCGCCTTCCAATAGCCTTGCTTTGCAGGTGCAGCAAACACCACCTTTGCAGGCAAAAGGTAAATCTGCTCCTTCTTTCAATGCAGCATCAAGTATAGATGTATCGCTTGTAAGAGACAAATCAAAATCAAAAGAACGGCCATCAAGCTTCACAGTAATTCTACTTTTTGGTCCGCTATCAACTCCTGGCTCCCGATTCCTGACTTCCGGCTTTTTTTGTCCCGGTGTGGTAAACAGTTCAAAGTGTATTTTCTTTTTATCAATTCCTTTTTGTTCAAGAAAAGCTTTTGCTGTAAAGATCATTTCTTCCGGTCCGCAGATAAAAATTTCGTCAAAGGATGAATAATCAACCTGTTTTGACAATTCATTCAATTTTTCTATATCAATCCTTCCAAAATTAATGGGTGCATCCGTTCTTTCACGGCTTAGAATGTTAATGAAGTTAAATCGTTGCAGGTATTTATTTTTTATCCCTTCCAGTTCTTCAAAGAAAATAATGGAACCACGGCTTTTGTTGCCATATACCAATGTAAAAGTGCTATCCGGTTCGGTCCGCAATGTTGTTGTAATAATAGAAAGAAGCGGAGTGATACCACTACCAGCGGCAAAAGCGAGATAATTTTTTTTATTCAACGGGTTTAGTTCAACATAGAACTTTCCTACCGGTTGCATCACTTCCAGAATATCGTCTTTTTTCAATTCTTTGTTGGCAAAGGAAGAAAACAAACCGCCATCGACTCTTTTAATAGCCACTTTCCATTCGTTATCAAGAGGCGAACTGCAAATTGAATACGTCCTGCGGATCTCTTCTTTATTAATAATTGTCCGCATCGTCAGGCTCTGGCCTTGCCGGAAGATAAAGTCTTTCTTTAATGCGTCCGGGATTTCAAACGTTACAGAAACACAATCATCGGTTTCTTTTTTTACTTCTTTTACTTTGAGAGGATGGAAGTGGATAGACATGTTCTCAGTTCTTTTTTAATCCGCTAATCAGGTGATGGACCATATTGTCTTCCATGGTTTGCGGGGTAACTTTTTTGCCGCTGCGATGCCAGAACTCAAGACCACGAACAGAAGAGAGAATGGTAAGAGTGGCCACATAGGGCAGTATCGGGTTCATTTGTTTATTCCGGACCCCTTCATCAATCATAGCTTCCATTTTTTGTACATAGGTGCGTCGTTGTGCAGTGAAATTGGTAAGATAGGGTTCAGCAAGATGTATCCACTCATTAATCATTACGGTGTAATCATCAAAACGGTTCATCATCATTTGTACATGAAATCGTATAAGCGATTCAATTTTTTGAGTGCTGCTCATTTGGTTGTTATCAAGGCTTTCCAGGTGAACATTACAATCATTAGCGATACGAAAAACAATTTCCTGTAAAATTTCTGATTTGGATTGAATATGATTGTAAAGACTGGCTGCTT
>JBKJLR010000313.1:0-2636 GCA_046596865.1 Chitinophagaceae bacterium | reverse complement strand
GGATAATAAATAATAATTATCTCCGGTTTGCTTTGCAACCCGATGCAAATGGTAATTACAAAACTTTAGGTGATGCAATAAAAGAGGCAAAAAATTTTACTTACCAAACTTCAGGTGACATAACGAATAATAGAAAATTTACCTTGCTCGGCGACCCGGCTTTGACACTTGCTTTTCCGTTATTGCGGGTAAGGGCTGTAAAAGTGAATGGTATTCCGGTGGCGGATGCAGATACGCTTAGTTCTACTGAAAAAGTGGTAATGGAAGGAGAGGTAACTGATATGTCAGGAAATGTATTACCCAATTTCAATGGGAATGTTTATCCAACAGTTTTTGATAAACCGCAAACGGTGAATACACTGGCTAATGATCCCGGGAGCTCAGTCGCTGGTTTTCAAACACAAACCAATATTTTATTCAAAGGGAAAGCTTCTGTAACCAATGGCCGGTTTTCTTTCACTTTCAAAGTGCCGAAAGATATAAACCACCAGTTTGGAAATGGTAAACTCAGTTTGTATGCAGAAAACGGGATAAGAGATGGCAATGGATCTTTTACCAATTTTATTGTTGGGGGTACGGGAAATAATATTGGCGCAGATAATGTCGGCCCCGAAATAAAACCTTATCTCAATGATGAGCTATTTGCTAACGGCGGTATCACGAATCAAAACCCAATACTTATCGTGAAGCTGGCTGATTCATCCGGCATCAATACAGCCGGTACCGGCATCGGGCATGATATTGTGGCAACGCTGGATAATGACAACAGGAAGTATTTTATCCTGAATGACTTTTATCAAAGCAACCAGGATAGCTATCAACAGGGAGTGGTTCGGTTTCAATTACCGGAATTGGAAGCCGGCCCTCATTCTATTAAAATAAAAGCCTGGGATGTTCTCAACAATTCTAACGAAACTATCCTTGAGTTTACCGTAGCCAAAGATGAAGAACTCGAATTAAGTCATGTGCTGAACTACCCCAATCCTTTTACAACCAATACTAATTTTTTGTTTGAACATAATAAACCGGGGCAGCCCTTACAGGTGCAGTTGCAAATAATGACCATTACCGGACGTACTGTAAAATCATTCAGCCGTACTATCACTACTGACGGTAATCGTTCTGCAGAAATTCAATGGGATGGAAAAGATGATTATGGGGACAAACTAGCCAGGGGGGTTTATATCTATAAACTCCGGGTTATTGCGCCGGATAAAAAGAAAAAAGAAGTGATTGAGAAACTTTTCATTTTATAAGCGCTGAAAGAAGAGCACATGTAGAATAAAGTGTGTAGTTTACCAGGGAACTTCAATGATAGTCTGAATGAAACTTTACATAAAAAATATGGTCTGCACCCGCTGTATAATGGTGGTAAAGCAGCTGCTTGAAAATCTCCAACTTCACCCGCTACAGGTGAGTATGGGAGAGGTCGAACTGGCAGCGTCTGCCACAGCTATACAGTTAGAAAAACTAAATAGTAAATTGAAAGAAGTTGGATTTGAACTATTAGACAGCCAGCGGCAAAAGCAAATAGAGAAAATAAGGAATCTGCTTATACAAAAAGTACAGTCCGGTGAAATAGAAGAGCATTTTACCATCACTGAATTTATAGGTACCGCAATGAACAAAGATTATAATTCTCTTTCCCGATTATTTTCTGAAGTAGCCGGGGTTACGGTTGAGCAATTTTTTATACTCCAAAAAATTGAAAAGGTAAAAGAATGGCTGGTATATGGAGAATGGAACCTGAATGAAATTGCTTACCGTTTAGGTTACAGCAGTGTCTCTCACCTTTCAGCACAATTTAAAAAAATTACAGGACTTACACCCAGCCATTTCAAAAAGTCAGGAGGTCAGAGAAAATCATTGGATAAACTATAGCAATTAAATACAATTCTTTTCCAAAATACTGTAACACTTTTACTGAATACTTTTTGGAACTTTGTATTTCAAAATTTACAATGACACATATTTATAAGGTAAGCGGAATGACATGCGGCAGTTGCCAGGCAAAAGTTCAGGATCTCTTATCTAAAGTAGCAGCAGTTAAAAACGTAACCGTTGATTTGTCAAAAGGGGAAGCTACAATAGAAATGGATAAACATATTGGTATGACGGATTTAAAAGCTGCATTGAAGGACTATCCCAAATATCAGTTATCAGGGGCCAATGAACAGGATAAGCCCATTGCTCCTGTAGTGTCAGAGGAAGAAACAAAATCATGGATAGAGACCTATAAACCAATACTGTTGATCTTTGGTTATATTATAGCAATTACCCTGATCGTTGAATATATGCACGGAGAGTTTTCCTGGATGCGGTGGATGACCAATTTCATGGCAGGATTTTTCCTGGTATTTTCTTTTTTCAAATTACTGAACCTGAAAGGATTTGCAGAAAGCTATGCGATGTATGATATTGTGGCAAAGAGACTGAACGGGTGGGGTTATATCTATGCTTTTATTGAACTGGCTTTAGGCCTCTGCTTTCTCACGGGGTTTAATCCTATACTAACCAATGTTGTTACCTTAGTGGTAATGACGATAAGCATTATTGGGGTGCTGCAAAGCGTTTTAAATAAGCGTAAAATAAAATGTGCCTGTCTGGGTGCAGTATTTAATTTACCAATGAGTACC
>JBKJLR010000259.1:0-4071 GCA_046596865.1 Chitinophagaceae bacterium | reverse complement strand
ACAATGCCCGATCGCTTCAAAGATTACATCTTCAGGTTTTGCAAGTTCGTTAACCTTCTCAAGTACTTCGATCGCTTCTTTGTATTTACGTAACCGGATAAATGCATCCCCCATGTTGCGGTAAGCATAATCAAATTTTTCGTCGATCGTTACAGCATATTGATAAGCATCTATTGCTTTCTCGTATAGCTTCAACCCCTGGTATGCTGCCGCAAGATTGAACCAGGCCAACTCATTGTAAGGATATTCATTGATGATAAACTGGTGAAGCCTGATACTCTCTTCGTTTCGACCGGTGAAGTCGGTCCAGAAACATATCTTATACAATGCCTCCTCGTTATTGGGCTCATCCTTCAAAATCATTTTAAGGCAATCAAAGACCTTATCGAAGTCTTCATAATCATCATACACATCAGCCAACTCGAATAACAGCTCGATCTTTTCTTCCCCGTCAAACATGTTTAATGCCTCTTCCAACAACTCTACCGCTTTTGAAGGCTGGTCAAGTGCGAGGTATGCATCAGTCTTTAAAATATAAACATTGATATCTGTGCCATCCAGTACCGAAGCCTGATCGAGTATATCAAGTGCAGCCCGGTATTTCCGGAGAGAGAGAAGTATATCAGCTTTCTTGATCAGAAGTTCACTGGAATAAGGAAACTGTTCGCTACCTATTTCGGCAGCCTCCATCGCGCAGGAGAAATCTTCTTTCTCCTGGTAATATTCTATGATCTTTTCGAAGGAATCTTCATCAATAAACGAATGATTTTGGCCACTTTTAAAATTTTCATACTTATTAAGCAGTTCCCGGAATTCTTCACGTTCTTCCCTTTCTGGATTCTTTTCTTTCATCGATCGGAGTTTGGTGAGATAAACCTTTTAAAGAGCACTCAGGCGGCGATTAGTTAAATTTCGATCATTTGCCCCTGAAAAGTATTATATAAAACAAGTTAATTGAAATCCAAATGTTATAAACCTGTTAATTTTCCCCCGCATGTGGAAAATCATATAAAATCTAAAAAAATAAAGCAACCATATGTAACAATTCAACCTCTTTCATCGTTAATGAAGTACTAAAGTTGTTGATGAACGGTTTGTTTTATCAAAAATTTAGCCTTTATTTTGTACTAGAATGAATCACCCAAAAAAGACCATATTGAGATATACTGCCAAAAAAGTAGCTATCTTCTCTATAATAGCTGTTTCAGCTATTGCGTCCTTCGCTACGTTGGGTGATGGTAATAAAGGATCTCGATACTCTAAGACTCCTTTGCTTTCCTCTAAATCTTATCGACCGGGTTCGTTTTCTCTTAAATCTGGTTACAACTATCGTGGCAACCAGGTTATTACAACCCAGGAGAAAAAGCATTATATCAGCCTGAACACTACAGTTACTTATCAAAAAGGAAATAGCACCTTTATTGTACCTCTTAAAAAGAAGGTGATTTTAAGTAATATTAAGATCGATATTGGCAATCGCCAGTTCCAAAGAAATTAATCTTTTTATTTATTGATTCCAGCCTGCTTACTTTCATCGTAAGTCATTACTCTATATCCGGATTTTGGTAAATCAAGTTTCGCCTGGGGTACCAGGTTAAAATTGATATTAGATACAGTATATGTAACTACCATCTTTCCGATATTAGCTTCATACTGCATCGCAAGACCCGGGAGATTTTTGTTCAAGTATTGGAAGACTTTAGTGACAGGTAGCAGTTCAGTTGTAAAGTAAACCGTAAACGTTGTTCCATCAGTTAATTTACCGATCGCTTTCTGACAGTTATAACCTGCTATCGTTTTGAACTCATTTACATTCGTAAAGGTTACACCCTCATATTTCTGATTAGACTGTTTCCAGTTTTCAGTACTCATATTGATCATATAACGCTGTTCGCCATATTCCTTCAGAATAGCAACATTTCCCGTTTTTCCATCAATTATTGTAGCCTGTGTTCCAAGTGAGCTAATCATCTCCGCCCTACTCGAATTCCCTTTTAGGTAGATGACACTTGTTGCCCCGTCAAGCAAGTCCGCAGCCTGCGGCTTGGCAGAACTCGTATTAATAACAATATCATAGGAAATAGTAGCCTCGGTAAGCCTGCGTTGAGCATTCAAACCAGAAGCGGCCATCAACCCAATTAAAATAGACAAGTAAATGTGTTTCATTTGATTTTCTTATACTGTAAAAGACGTGCCAATTTAGTCATTAAGTTGCAGTGGACACAGGCATTAACATATCGGGCGAAACTGCAATTGTTAAGGCTTTCTAAAGGAATCGGGAATTAGGAATTTGGCTAGACTCTCCAATTACTCATTTAACTAGTAGTTACCAATTCCTAATTCCTAATCACTACTGTCCGGAATAATCAAATTTAAAACAAATCGTACGCGGATTGGCCTGATTCTCTTGGCTATCGTTACTTTTTTAAGATTGAAGCCTCTTAATTATCCTGAGAACAAAGTCAATGGCTCATTCATTAGTTGTTTTTGCCAATCCTTTTCAGGTTCTTCGAGAAATGCAATCAGATGTATATAATTGAAAAGGTGAAGCCTTGAGAAGCTCACTATATTAGAAAACGACCACTTTCTTTTCAGTCGGGATCTTATGACAGTAAGCAATAAATTAGCAATCATTGCGCACCATATTTGTATAATAATGGCATTCTTATTATCACCCAGAAAATATTTAAGTGGAAAGTTCTGTTTTAGTTGCTTAAATAAGAGTTCAATTTGCCATCTCTGTTTATACATTAATGCGATTTCTCCGGGGTCGATATCCTGCATATTAGTAAGGAATACAAAGGACCTTGCATGTTGGTCATCCCAATAAACTATTCTACGTAAACGATTGATTGAACGGATGACTTTTCCATTTTTACGTACTGGCAGCGTGATCCATTCATCTTTTATAACGCCTGGATCTGTCTTATCATAGATTTCCAATTCTTCTACACTATTAAAGGAAGCATTTTCTCTTAACCGGGTCACAAAATAAACCTCATTTTTAGTCAGCTTTTCATAACGCTGGTAATCTACATAACCCTTATCAAAAACATAGAGTGCATTCTTCTGAAAGTCAATCCTGTTCCAGAATGTAATATCATTTTTGGAAGCATCGCTGAACCATAATAATCGTGGAACCTGCTCATCAGCCTTTAGAAGGGTATGCACTTTAATACCTCCTTTTTGTTTCCCGGATTTGGGCTTACGACCTACGCTTTTAAGTATAGATTGAAACAGAGATATAGTGGTGGAATCGATAATAAAAAGCTCGTGACCAAACAAGTTTTTTAATCGGCTGTCCGAAATACTACTTCTATAAGTTTGCAGTAAGTCGTTATAAATCTGCTCAAATACAAGCGGAGTCCTTTTGCTATTTGCATCACTTAATGTGCTTCGCCGGGGAAGTTTCATTAACCCCAAATGTTCGGTTTTCCCTTTTAAACCCAGACAACCAGCCACAATCTCTCGCAACGATGTACAATTACTCAGCGTACAAAATAACATACTAACTAAATGATCCCAGGTTGAGAAGCCTTTGCAAAATTTGTCTGAACGGCTGGTTTGAACTGCCTTTTTTACTTCAATGCGGTCAATTAAAGAAATCAGCTGTCCGAAAACGCTTTGCCCAAAAAAGTGAATACTTTTACTCATAGTAGTTCAGTTGTGGTAAACTAAAACTACTAATAAAATGAGCCCGATCTTTTAACAGAAAGGGCTCTTTTTAAAATCGGATTCCGGACAGTAGTGATTGGGAATTGGGAATTGGGAATTAGGTAGTTGACGAATTGTCGTCCGACACTGTATTTAAATTGGCCATGACGTCATGAAATAGTTTTTTTGATTCAACAGACAAAATATCGGGGTTAATATCAAGTTGAGGAATTAAATCTATCAATGTATTTATCCGGCCTTCGGTTTGAAGAAATTTATTTAATACAACAACCTTCCTATCTTCTAAAATGCAATAACCACTTTGAAAGGTTCCTCGTTCATATCTTAGCACGTAGCCTGCCTGCTCCGGTACGGTTTCCAGTTTGTCAAGTGTATGCTGAGTGTATTTGATATTCA
>JBKJLR010000200.1:0-4603 GCA_046596865.1 Chitinophagaceae bacterium | reverse complement strand
AAGCCCAAGAGCAGTAGATATTCTGCCGATATTTTATACAGGTGTTCCTAATCTGCGTCCTTATCACCTGGCAACAGGTAAAGGCGGTAACCCACTAGCAGCCGGTAAGCCCTGGGTAAATAATTTCTTGCCATCATTAAGTGATGCATTAAGATTAAATATGGCAGTGCCTGCCACGCCAAGAACAGACGCTAAATTCAGTTCACTTGGTTTGGTACAAGCAGCAGTATTAGGATTAACAGACCCTGCGTATAATACGAATGCTAATCTGCAATTCATTCCTAACATGGATGGATTTCCAAATGGCAGAAGATTGGAAGATGATGTAACAACGATTGAGTTGCAAGCTGTAGCTGGTGTTGCATTAGCTGCTATAGGTTTATGGTATGATGATTATCCAGGTACTGGAAGCCCTGTTACTCCAAATCTTATAAGTGTACTTTCTTTTAATGCTGGTGTAACTAGGAATGACACTGCATTTAAAACAACTTACCCTTTTGTACAAAATCCGTGGAGAGGATTTACGGGTGCAAGTTTTTCAGCACCGGCGAATCCAACACTGGGTCTAAACTTACCAGAAGGCTCTTTATTAGCTTATCCTAATCCATTTACGACATCGGTTACCTTCCATTATAAAATTGCAACTGCTGGAAATGTAAAAATTCAGTTTAGTAATGTAGCAGGACAGGTAATAAAAGAAGTCAGCCAGGGCGACAGGCCCGCAGGACTGCATTTTGTTACTGTTGATGAAGCAAGACTTGCTTCTGGTATTTATTTCGCAAGACTTTATGTGAATGGTAAACCCTACAAAGCTGTACAAATACTAAAAACACAATAACCAGTTTAGGAGGGAGAGAATTTTTTTCTACCTCCTAAACTTTCTTTAACCAACTATACCAAAAACGAGTCATGAAAAAGAATTATTTCAAACAGTCTGCCATCCTGCTTTTTTCAGCAGCGCTGGCAACAGCAACGCTTAACAGCAGTTGTAAATCAAAAGCAGCTGATAATAAAGTAGCAGCCCAGCCAACGGATCTGACTATACCACCACTATTTGAAAGAAATGGGGAGTTGGCAAAAGCTACCGAATGGCAAAAGACAAAGGAAAAAGTGGCGGAGTTGAATCAAAAAATTGCCAAACAGTCAAACGATGTAAAATCAAGGTTACAGATCGCTGTTATTTATATAGCAGAGGCAAGAATAACAGGTGAGCATCCCTATTACTATCCCGCCATTACTAAAATACTCGATGGAGTGCTGGCATTAGATAGTAGAAATTTTGAGGCACTTGTTTACAAGGCATCCGTAAAAATGTCTCAGCATCAGTTTCAAGAAGCAAAACAAATAGCAGAAAAAGCAAGGGCCATTAATCCCGATAATGCTTATGTATATGGAGTGCTGGTAGATGCAAATGTGGAATTGGGAAATTATGATGAGGCGGTAAAAGTTTCCGATAAAATGCAGGCAATAAAACCTTCATTAGAATCTTATTCAAGAGTATCTTACTTGCGTGAAATTTATGGCGATTATCCTGGTTCTATCGAAGCGATGAAAATGGCAGTACAAGCTGGTTTGCCGGGATCAGAGCCTTATTGCTGGAGTAAAAAAACACTGGCTCATCTCTACGAAAAAACAGAAAAATGGGATGATGCTGAAATACAATATCAGGGTATCCTGGCTATTCGTCCAAGTTATGCTTTTGCATTGGAAGGATTGGCAAGAGTGGAGAAATCAAGGAAGAATTACCTAAAAGCTCTAGATCTGCTTAAACAGGCATCGGATATTATGCCTGAATTTTCCTTTCATGAAGAAATGGCTGATATCTATGTGTTACAAGGCGAGAAGCAAAAAGCCAGCGACAAATACACTGAAGTTTTAGATATGCTCAAAAAAGATGAGAAATCAGGCCACACAGTATCTTTAGAAATGTGTAGAGTTTACACAAAGGCTGGTATGTATGATATGGCAATTGATCAGGCAACGACAGAATTCAATCAACGGCCCCTGAATATTGAAGTCAACCAGGCATTGGCTTGGGCCAATTTTCTGAAAAAAGAAACGGAAAAAGCCCGGGATTACATTAAAGTGGCATTAAAGACAGGCTCAAAAGACCCTGAATTGCTAAAAAGAGCCAGTTTAATAGAAAAAGCAGGATAATAATCCAGCATTTTTTATGGTTGAGTTAACATTTATTATCTTATATGCAATAAAAAATAAAGGTAAACGTTCAAAGTGTTCTAAGCTGGCTAAAACCTACAAAATGAGGTAAGTGAGCAGTCAACAATTTCTGAAAAATTTAAAAAGTGCTGATTTTTTTGTTTCTGATAAAAGTTTCTATTTTATTTTCGTATTTAATCAAAAGATATATATTTACACCATTATTAAAAACTTACTAATGAGACCAACTGCTTTAAAACTAACTGCTGGATTACTGTTCTTTTGTGGATTATCATCTGCTGTAAAAGCACAGGTTGATCCAATTAATGTTGTTACTACCGCTGTTCCTTTTCTTCGTATTTCACCCGATGCCCGTTCAGGCGGCATGGGAGATATGGGCGTTGCCACTTCTCCTGATGCTTATTCTGGATTATGGAATATCGGTAAAGTAGCTTTCAATGAATCCAAAGGTGGAATTGGCGCTACGTACACTCCCTGGTTAAAAGACCTTGTAAATGATGTATATCTTGCTTCTTTGGCAGGGTATTATAAGTTTGACGATAACCAGGCTATACATGCTTCCCTTCGTTATTTCAGTCTTGGTAGTATCACTTTTACTGATAACCTGGGAAATGATTTTGGAACTTTCCGCCCAAGAGAGTTTGGTATTGATGTTGGTTATTCACGCAGACTGAATGATAAAAATGGTATCGGTATTACATTGAAATACATCAACTCTAATTTGGCTGGTGGAACAACAGTAGGAAGTACAACTTATAAAGCCGGTAACGCAGTAGCTGCTGACATCGGGTATTATCATAACGGGGTTAAAGCTGATGGTGATGGATTTACCTGGGGTGCTGTTTTATCAAACCTCGGATCTAAAATTTCATATACAGATAATGCAGATGCAAAAGATTTTATTCCTGCAAACCTGGGTCTTGGCTTTAACTATAATAACAAGATCAACACTACTAACAATATTTCTTTTGGCGTGGAATTAAATAAATTACTGGTTCCTACTCCTCCAGCTGAAGGCGATGCTCCAGGCCTGGCGGAATACAGAAAGAAAAGTGTAATCGGAAGCTGGTTTAGTTCATTTGGCGATGCACCTGATGGATTTAGCGAAGAAATAAGAGAATTCCAGGTGTCATTAGGTGCTGAGTATATGTACAACAACCAATTTGCACTTCGTGCCGGTTATTTTTATGAGAATAAAACAAAAGGAAACCGTCGCTATTTCACTGCTGGTTTAGGTATCAAGTACAATATTTTCGGATTCAATTTTGCCTATCTTCTTCCTTCAGGAAGTGGTGTTAGCCGCAATCCTTTATCAAACACACTTCGTTTCTCTATCTTGTTTGATTTAGATGGCGGTAACAAAACCAAATAAATTATAGCAACTTTTTTATAACCATCCCGTCTCGTTTAAATGAGACGGGATTTTTTATATTAGTAAGTGTGGGATAAATGATGATGATAAACCTTTGAGTGATAAAGACGGGTTTTAGTGATATTTGCAAAATAAAATTACTGCATGTCGTATCGTATCGGTTCAGGGGTTGATTTTCATAAATTGGTTGAAGGCCGGGATCTTTGGATAGGGGGAGTAAAAATTCCCCATCACAAAGGAGCTTTAGGTCACAGTGATGCAGATGTATTATTGCATGCTATCTGCGACGCCTTGCTCGGAGCACTCTGTCTGGGGGATATTGGCGTTCATTTTCCTGATACAGATCCAGTGTATAAAAATATCGACAGTAAAATTTTATTAAAAAAAACAGCATCTTTGATAGGCGCAGAAGGATATGCAGTCGTAAATGTTGACTGCACTCTTTGTCTGCAATTACCGAAAATAAAACCTTATGCCGGTCAGATGCGAAAAGTCATAGCAGAGCTGTTGAACATCACTGAAAAAGATATTTCTATTAAGGCCACTACCACAGAGCAATTAGGTTTTGTTGGACGGGAGGAAGGGCTTACGGCCTATGCAACAGCTTTGCTGAGAAAAATTTAATGATTCAACAAAACAATTTAAATCATTATTGCCCCACTGGTGGTTAGAGTGTATCCATACCTTTCCGGTTTAGTAATACAGTGTAATAGTATCTTTGCAAGAATGCCGGGTATCGAAATAAAAATAATCAATCACTCTTCCAATCCATTGCCGGACTATGCCACGGCCGGCTCATCAGGAATGGATATCAGGGCGAATCTGGAAATACCACAAAGTTTACAGCCTTTTGAAAGAGTCTTGATTCCGACTGGTTTATTTATTGAATTGCCGGGAGGATATGAGGCACAGATTCGCCCCAGGAGCGGATTAGCAATTAAACAGGGGATTACCTGTCTCAATTCCCCCGGCACTATAGATGCTGATTACCGGGGAGAAATTAAGATCATTTTAATCAACCTTTCTCAGCAGGAACAAGTCATACAACCGGGT
>JBKJLR010000273.1:0-2507 GCA_046596865.1 Chitinophagaceae bacterium | reverse complement strand
TCCCAAAGCAAAAAAACTATTGGGCTTTCGCTCCGAGATAATCCTCTCCCGGCAGGGTTATGATTATAAAACCAATACCAATACAGGAAATGTAAACCTTGATTACCTGCTGTTACCCCAACTGATCACTCTCAATTTCACCAAAAAGGTTCAATTGCATGTCGGTGGGCAGGCTGCATTTTTATTAAATGCAAAGGTTGATAGCAGCAATGGTAATAATGGCGGCAGCCTGTTCAGCTATTTCAACAGATTTGATTATGGATTGGTGGCTGGTGGGGAAATATCACCTTTGTTTGGTTTTTTTATCGGTGCCCGTATCAATGTTGGTTTGAATAATGTAAGCAATGAGGGGACCCGTCCCAACTTTATTCCTGGCGTAGATGCAAAAAATAACGTGGTTCAGGTATATGCGGGATGGCGGTTTTAAATCTTAAAAAAAGTATATGAAAAAAACATTTCTCCTTTTACTTTTTGCAGTCACCTGTAATTACCTGGGAGCACAAAATAATTATCCTGAGCCGGAATTCAGCAATGAAGTGTATCAATACCGGAAAGACAGCGTTAATAAACTGATGCGCCTGGAAAAAGGCAGCTCTAAGATGGACTCTAAAGTAAAAATGGCTGGCTTTGGTAGCGCCGAAAGCGGCTATTCATTAGAAGGTGAAACTTCTCCGGTAAAACTTGCTAACGACGCTAATTTATCGTTTATCTTTTCGAAGGGGAGTGATGAAAAAAATTCTTCTGCGTATATGGATTCGTTGATGAAAGTCAATGGTGTAGACCCCGCTGCCATGAAGGCGATGGGAATGGGCGGAGATCCAGCCAGTTCTATCACATTATATAAAATGACTACGGAAAAAGGGCAAAGAAAGATATTGCTGCAAAAAAGTGGAGGGATGTTTGGGGGGAGAAAATCAAGTTCCAGTGATAAATATAGTTTTAGTGTAAAAAAAATAAAAGAAGGGTATTGGGAACTTGTGATTGACAAACTTTTACCCAAAGGAGAATATGCTTTTACCATGATGGGGATGGGTATGGGCAATATGGATGGTGGGGTTTCCCTGTTTGCATTTACGGCACAATAATCTTTACAGAACTCTTTAACGATTTATCTAAAAAATACTTTTGTGGATTTCAGTTGAGTATGCATCCTACCTGCTCAACGACTGTTACATGAAAATATTCCGCTTCCTGTTACTTGCTGGCATTGCTATTATTGGCCTTGCTTTTTTTTCCTATACTAACATATCGAAAAAACCCTTTGTTCTCCAGGATCCCAAAAAAAAAGTCTTCTTTGCTACCCCCGGTAACACCTTTGAAAAACTAGAACAAAAAGTAGCAGCAGCGAAGCTCTTCATAAAGCAAAACGGATACAATGAAAACCTATGTTGCTTAATTGACATGAGCATTCCCTCCGGTCAAAATCGTTTCTTTATTTATGATTTAAAGAAAGATACTCTTGGGGCAGCAGGGCTCGTGGCGCATGGCAATTGTTTTGAATACTGGCTGGAAGGCAGAAGGTATAGTAATGTGGTTGGCAGTGGATGTACCTCGTTGGGCAAATACAAAATTGGAAATTCGTACACCGGTAAATTTGGTTATTCGTATAAACTACATGGGCTTGACAGCAGTAATAATAATGCGTTTGAACGAACTGTGGTACTGCATTCTCATAATTGTGTTCCGGAGTCAGAACTTACCGATGAGATCTGCCAGAGCAATGGCTGCCCAACGGTTTCACCGGGTCTGTTAGTGCAATTAAAATCAATTATCAACAATTCCAAAAAACCTCTCCTTCTCTGGATCTATAATTAGTTGGTAGCGGGCCTTCTTATACTGAAATCGCTGACTTTATTGTCTCCCTGGTTTCTTTTAAATATTTTTTTTGCACATATTGCTTATAAGAGATTCGTTGTATCTGGCTGAGAAGCCAACCGTGAAAGTTAAAAATATTTAATGTTTGCTTTTGCACCTCACTATCCCCGTTTAAGTCTAGTTCATTCACTGCCTTTTGAAAAAGTTCTGATTTTTCCTTATGGGAAGTGAGATAAAAAGTATCATGAAAACAATGTATCAGTGTTTTTTCAAAAGAATGTGTTTTTCCCCAACCGGCAGGATCCTTCGGAAGGGCTTTTTTATAAAAATAAGTATAGGTAGATTTATACTGTGCGTCAAATAATTTAGTATTATTCATATTATGCAAAATCAGCAATAAGAAAAGATTGGCAAAAATAAACTGCTCTTCCCGGGTGCCGTCTTTAAAATAAGTAACCCCCCTTTTAATAAATTGCAGGGACCCGGTATAATTATCAAGTACAAAGCAGGCGATACCAAGTGAAAAACATACTGATCTGTTCAGTTCGGCACTTAGCAGTGGTTCCCACTTAGTATATTTCACTTTCATATTTTCCACCAGCTTTGCCACATCGCTGTAGCGGGCTGTTTTATTATATACTTTATTCAAAGCCAGGTATTTAACTGCTTCAAAATGCGCCTTTTGAGCTTCA
>JBKJLR010000152.1:0-4705 GCA_046596865.1 Chitinophagaceae bacterium | reverse complement strand
CGGAAGTGATGGAGAAATAATTTTATTCATAGATGAAATTCATACACTTGTGGGTGCCGGCGGCGGTGATGGCGCAATGGATGCAGCCAATATTTTAAAACCAGCGTTGGCCCGGGGTGAACTGAGGGCCATAGGTGCAACTACCCTAAGCGAATACCAGAAATTTTTTGAAAAAGATAAAGCACTTGAGCGACGTTTTCAGAAAGTGGTAATTGATGAGCCTAACGTGGAAGATGCGGTATCTATTTTGCGTGGATTGAAGGATCGGTATGAAACCTATCATCATGTGCGGATCAAAGATGAGGCCATTATAGCAGCGGTTGAATTGTCTCACCGCTATATTACGGATCGTTTTTTGCCGGATAAAGCCATTGACTTAATTGATGAAAGTGCCGCCAAGCTTCGTTTGGAAATGAATTCTATGCCGGAAGAATTGGATACACTGGAAAGACAGATCCGGCAACTGGAAATTGAACGGGAAGCAATCAAGAGAGAGAATGATGATGCCAAACTAAAACAACTGAATACAGATATCGCTAATCTTTCCGTAGAAAGAGATACCTATAAAGCCAAATGGAAAGAAGAAAAAGAACTGGTGGAGAAAGTACAGGCCGCTAAGGAACAGGTAGAACAATTTAAACAGGATGCTGAAAGAGCAGAGAGGGAAGGCGACTATGGAAAAGTAGCCGAAATACGTTATGGCAAAATACAGGAGCAGGAGAAACTTATCAGCGATTTAGCCGCACAACTGGCATCGGACAACCAACACCGGCTTTTGAAGGAAGAAGTGGATGCAGAAGATATTGCAGAAAGTGTTGCCAAAGCAACAGGTATACCAGTTATGAAGATGTTGCAAAGTGACAAAGAAAAATTATTACAGCTGGAAGACCATTTGCATGAAAGGGTAGTGGGACAGGACGAAGCCATCACTGCCGTGGCAGATGCGATAAGAAGAAGCCGTGCAGGTTTGCAGGACCCGAAGAAACCAATTGGCTCTTTTATTTTCCTGGGAACTACCGGTGTGGGAAAAACCGAACTGGCAAAAGCTCTTGCAGCCTATTTGTTTGATGATGAAAGTATGATGACAAGGATCGATATGAGTGAGTACCAGGAAAAACATACGGTGTCAAGATTGATTGGTGCCCCTCCCGGCTATGTGGGTTATGATGAAGGGGGACAGTTAACTGAAGCAGTGAGAAGAAAACCATATAGTGTGGTGTTGCTCGATGAAATTGAAAAAGCACACCCCGATGTCTGGAATGTGCTCTTGCAGGTATTAGATGATGGAAGACTTACTGATAACAAAGGCAGGGTCGTGAATTTTAAAAACACTATCATCATCATGACCAGTAATATCGGAAGCCATTTGATTCAGGATGCATTTGACAGGGTGAATGAAGAGAATGTGGAAGAAGTTACCGGCAAAGCAAAATTAGAAGTGATGACATTGTTGCGCCAGACCATACGACCGGAATTTTTAAACCGGGTCGATGAGATAATTATGTTCCGCCCTTTGATGCGCAAAGAAATAAAAGGTATCGTAAAGATACAATTGGATAATCTTAAGAAATTAGTAGCGGTAAGCGGCATACAATTACAGTTCAGCGAATATGCCCTGGAGTTTTTGGCTGAGCAGGGTTTTGATCCGCAGTTTGGAGCAAGACCTTTAAAGCGGTTAATACAAAAAGAGATTGTGAACCAGCTTAGCAAACGGATATTGGCAGGTGATATTGATAAGAGTCACCCGGTGTTGGTAGATGTTTTTGATGGAGTTGTTGTTTTTCGAAATGAGGCACTGGTCCCGATAGTTATCGGGGTGGAAAAGAACGGAAAGAAAAAGTAAAGAGAAAGCCCTGACGAGAGTTGGGGCTTTTTTGTTTTTATGGCAATTATCAGTGACGATTAAAGAATCTGATTAAAGAAAGTAGTATTTTAATTTCCCCTTGAGGATGTTCTCCAAAAGCAGCACGCCGTTGTTAGTGTTGTGAGTGGGCATAGTTCAAGGCAAGACACCGACAACACTAACTAAGAGAACCCTTAATCCGCCTGTTGGTAAGCCTTTCTCAATACCAACGACTTAAAATCTCCAAATATTATTAAACCTTATCCCTGCTGTCAAGCTGTCTTATTTAATATATTTATTAATAATTTCAAATATTATGAACAGCCGGTATATTTTGATTGTCCTTAGTCTTATAATTTTTTCTGGACCAATCGTATTTTCCCAACAGCAACCAGTCTCTCCCTTGGTTGCTTCCTACCAGCAACATGTAAAAATGAAAGAGCAAACTGAATATGGACTCGAATGGATACAGTTGGGTCCTGTGCTGAATAGTGCTTTGGTTGAAACATTCCAGGTAGATCAAAATCACCCCGGTACCATGTACCTTGGTTTTGGTTCCGGTAATTTATGGAAAACGGTAAATAATGGATTGACATGGAACCCGATTTTTGAAAATCAACCTTCTTATGGAATTGGAGATGTAGCACTTGCTCCTTCTAATACAAATATTATTTATCTCGGCACCGGTGAAACATTAAAGAAGCCCCGCAATTTCACTATGCCCGGCACCGGTGTTTACAGATCGGATGATGGTGGTGAACATTGGAGGCATCTTGGCCTTGATGATTCCTGGCATATTGGAAAGATAGTGGTGCATCCAAACAATCCTGATATAGTTTATGTTGCGGTATTGGGACATTTTTGGTCCACTAATGTTAATCGTGGAGTCTATCGTTCAATGAATGGCGGAATAACCTGGGAACATATATTGTATGTTGATGATAAAACCGGGGCAAATGATATAGTTATTGCTCCATCTGATCCATCTGTTCTCTATGCTTCCATGTGGGAAAATAATCCCGGCATTAACGGCAAAAAAAGTGGCATCTATAAAAGTACGGATGCAGGAAAGACCTGGATAAAGTCAGATGCAGGATTGCCGGAAGATGATGGAAAAGGGAGAATTGGTTTGGCAGTGTCTTATAAAAATGCCGATAAAGTTTATGCATTGACCGATCATCGGAACAAACCTAAGATGACATCAGGAAATTTTACCCGGGATTCAATACCGGGTGCAGCTGAAGTATATCAAAGTTTGAATGGAGGTAAAACATGGAACAGAACACATAAGGATGAATTAATGATTAACTCAGTAGTCGGCTGGTATTTCGCAGATATTTTTGTGGATCCTAATAATGATGATGAAATATATGCATTGGGAGTAAGAATGGCACACAGCAGGGATGGCGGGAAAACATTTAATCTTATAGGCGGAGATGTGTATCATTTGTTTCCGAGCCCTGCGGATCCGCTACACCTTGATCAGAATGAACTATGGATCGATCCAAAAAATTCAAATCATCTTGCTTTGGGTAATGATGGGGGATTTTATGTGAGTTATGATAAGGGTAAGGCATGGATGCATTATAATAATATACCGACCGGAGAATTTTATGATATTACGCTGGATAATAATGTTCCCTATACAATCTATGGAGGCACACAGGATAATGCTACGGTTTATGGTAAAGCAAGGGAATGGAATCCGAAATACAATAATGGTTGGAAATACCTTTGGGTAGATCCGTGGAGTGGAGGAGATGGATGTATTACGGCTGTTGACCCCGTTGATTCCAATACTATCTATTACAGTTCTCAGGAAGGAGGTGTTCAGCGAATGGATTTACAAAAGCATAATTCCACTACTGTTCGTCCAGGAATAGCTGCACTCAGGGATTCTCTTCGTTATAATTTTATATCGCCCTATTTTATTTCTAAGCATGATCACAGCACACTTTACCTGGCCGGTAACTATGTGCTAAAGAGCAATAACAGGGGGGATAACTGGAAAGCAATAAGCGGAGATCTTACTTCAGGAATGGATAAACGCAAAAGCTCTTTGGCCGCAGGTGCTTTGGCAGAATCGGAATTGGTAAAAGGGCTCCTTTATATGGGTACCGATAAAGGGTTGTTTTGGGTAACACATGATGACGGCACCACATGGACTGATCAATCAACAGGTTTGCCCAATATGTACATCAGGTGTATAACTCCATCCCGGTATAAGAAATCGAGAGTGTATATAGCTATGTCAGGAATTAATTATGATGATTTTGGTACGTACTTATATAAATCAGATGATTATGGAAAAACATGGAAAGCAATAAAAAATAATCTGCCTGCTGAAGTTTCTTATGTGATTAAAGAAGATCCTGTTTATGAGAATGTTTTATATGCTGGTCTTTATAGGGGAGTTTATATTTCACTTGACCAGGGAGAGTCATGGTCTATGTTGGGTAAAAATATGCCGGCAGCAGCTGTAGCCGATTTGGAAATTGATAAAACATCTAAAGACCTTGTTGCTGCTACACACGGTAGGGGTATCTACAAACTAAATCTTTCTCCGGTATATGAGAAACTCAATTCTGGAATAACGGAAGATGCATTATTTGATTTACCCGCAGTCAATGTTTCTACACCGGATAGCAGAGACGATTCAAATAGCCGCTTTTTGGATAAAATGCCTGTTAGCTTTTGGGTAAATCAAGCGGGTAATGTAACTATAAAAGTAATTAATGCTGCCAACGAAACTGTATGGCAAACTACGATGAATGCAAAAAGAGGGTATAATCAATACCGATGGGATTTAATCACCAAAAAGGTCAGCAGTGCTTTACCTTATTTTATTAATTTCAATGAATT
>JBKJLR010000114.1:0-4876 GCA_046596865.1 Chitinophagaceae bacterium | reverse complement strand
GGTGCTTTTGTCCAGATGGGATTGGTATTGTTGATGATATTGTCAACCTCAACGGATTTGTATTTAGCTTTTCCTTCTTCATCCTCACCATCCGGTTCCGATTCTGTTTTGATACCAAACTGCACCGGCACCGGTAAAAACTTTGCATACTTATTTAGTATTGCACTGATGCGGCTCTCTTCTAAAAACTCTTCGGATTCTGCATTAATGTACAGGATAACATCAGTACCTCTTTCTGTGCGACTACCTTCAGTAATTTCAAAAGAAGTGCTGCCATCGCAGATCCAGCGGGCAGGTTCTGCACCTTCCTGGTAGGAGAGAGTTTGTATTTCTACTTTATCAGCCACCATAAAGGCTGAATAAAAACCTAGACCAAAGCGGCCGATGATCTCATTGGCATCTTTTGCCTCTTTAAACTTTTCCATAAACTCTGTAGCGCCGGAAAAAGCGATCTGGTTGATGTATTTTTTGATCTCTTCCGCCGTCATCCCAATACCACTGTCAGAAATGGTGATGGTCTTAGTATCCTTATCCACGTCCACTTTTACTTTCAGGTCCCCAATGTCTTTACTATAATGGCCCAGGGAGGCAAGACGTTTTACTTTTTGCGTAGCATCCACA
Source organism: Chitinophagaceae bacterium (assembly GCA_046596865.1). Taxonomy (GTDB): domain Bacteria; phylum Bacteroidota; class Bacteroidia; order Chitinophagales; family Chitinophagaceae; genus JJ008. The sequence continues at coordinate 4,255 of JBKJLR010000114.1, read as the reverse complement.
GCATTACTCACCAGCTCCCGCAGAAAAATTTCATTATCGGAATAGAGAAATTTTTTGATGATAGGGAAGATGTTCTCGGTATTGATTGAAATGGTTCCTTTCTCCTGTACCATAGTATGTTTTAAGTTTTAGATTCTGAGTTTTAAGTGTTGCGCAAGTTACGCAATAGCCGTTCCAATACTTTGGATTTTGCCAGATTGACAGCAGTCTTTGTCATTTCCGTATTTGTTGGCCCTGATGATCTTGTTTCGTACTGAAAACAAGAGTATTTGCGCCTCTATTTCCCTAACTTCAAATTCTTTTTCTTCCACTCAAAACTGCTGTATGAAAAAATTAGTTTTCCTTTCAGTTCTATTATCATCTCTAACCACATCAGCACAGATCGATGCCCGTCTTTTCAGGTTCCCGGATGTATCGGCTACGCAGCTCGCATTTGTTTATGGTGGTGATATATGGATAGTGCCAAAGACAGGAGGTACGGCTAACCGCATTACATCTTCCACAGGCGAAGAAGCCTTCCCCCGTTTTTCTCCTGATGGAAAAAACCTGGCTTTTTCTGCAACCTATGATGGAAATACTGATGTATATACCCTGCCCGTCAATGGCGGTGTCCCTATGCGGCTGACGTGGAATTCAGGACCCGACCGGGTTTTGGACTGGCACCCCGATGGAAAACGCATACTCTTTGCTTCTGGTCGTGAAAGTGGTACCCCTGCATACCGGCAACTATACCTCGTGTCTGAAAAAGGTGGATTGCCCGAAAAACTTCCGCTTCCTTATGGTGAGCTGGGTTCGTTTTCTCCCGATGGCAATAACATTGCTTATGTAACAAAGATCACCGAGAACTATCCTTTTAAAAGGATACGCAGCGGTCTTGCTTCTGATGTTCTCATTTTTGATCTGAAAAAAGGAACGGCGGATAACATTACAAAATCTGATGCAACAGAAGGAAAACCTGTTTGGGTTAATAATAAAATTTACTATGTATCAGATGCCGGCGCCGGTAAGAGAAGAAATATCTGGGTATATGATACAGATAAAAAATCAAAAGAACAACTTACCAATTTTACCGGCATTGATATTAACCACATGTCAGCCGGGCCGGGCGAATTGGTTTTCGAAGCAGGCGGAAGACTCTACCTGCTCAACCTCTCCACCAATAAATACGATGAAGTTAAGATCAACGTGGTGGCCGACATCTCTACCCTGATGCCACGTACTGTAAACGTCGGGAACAACATCGAAAATTTCGATCTTTCACCCGATGCCAAAAGATCCGTTTTTGAAGCAAGGGGTGAACTCTACAGTATCCCCGCCGAAAATGGTGTGATCATAAATCTTACCAACACAAGCGGTGCATGGGAACGGTATCCTTCCTGGTCGCCTGATAGTAAATTGCTGGCATATTGGAGCGATGAGAGTGGTGAAAACGAAATTCACCTCCGCGACAATGCTTCGGGAAAAGCAAAGAAACTTACGGATTTCGGAAAGGGCATGGGCTGGAATTTATCCTGGTCGCCCGACAGCAAGAAAATTGTATTTATCAATGACCTGCAGGAGATAAAGCTGCTGACAGTTGCTGACGGATCACTTGAAACAATTGACAAGACTACTGACCTTAGCTATAACGGTTTACGGGGATTCGGTGTAAACTGGTCACCAGACAGCAAGTGGATCACTTATTCAAAAGGAATAGCAAATCTCAATAATGCTATCTATCTGTATAGCATGGAAAAGAAAAAGATTTACCAGGCTACCTCCGGTTATTACAATGACAATAATCCTGTATTTGATCCGACGGGTAAATACCTGTTCTTCGTTACCGACAGAAGCTTCAACCCATCCTATAGTAATTTTGATAATACATGGATCTATCCAAACAGTACACAATTGGCAGTGGCCACATTGGATCCATCTACCCCGGCACTGCTATATGCAAAAAACGATGACATAAAATTAGATACAGCTTCTGCTAACAAGACCCCGGCTGATACCACAAAAAAAGCAACCAAACCTGTTGCAGCAGCAAATAAAGTTGATCCCGAATTATTAGAACGCAGGCTTGAAATTCTTCCTGTGCCGGCAGGTAATATCGGGGGACTGTTTGCAGCTGAAGGCAAACTTGTATATATGCGTTTCCCAAATACCGGCGCTGCTGATGGCCCATCATCGCTTTATTTATATGATATCGACAAACGGGAAGAAAAGACCCTGTTGGCTAATGTCAATGCATATACTTTTTCAGCCGATGGCAAGAATATACTTGCCCGCAACTCCAATGGATTTGGCATTATAAAAGTAAACCCTGACCAAAAGCTTGATAAACTATTGCGTACTTCCGAAATGGAAATGGTACTTAAGCCACGGGAAGAATGGAAGCAGCTCTTCAATGATACATGGCGCCGCTACCGGGATTTTTTCTACGACCCGGGAATGCAGCAGGTGGATTGGAACCAGGTACGCAAAGAATACAGTGCCCTGCTGAACGATGCCATCACCCGGTGGGATGTAAATAATATTTTACAGGAGATGGTTTCAGAATTAAGCGCCGGACATACTTATGTAAGCGGCGGCGACCTTGAACAGGCAAAAAATCGTACCAATGGATTTTTGGGGATAAACTGGGCAACCGATAATAATTTATACAAAGTGAAACGAATCATCAGACCGGCAGCATGGGATAATGAAGTAAGGTCTCCGTTGGATGCTTCGGGTGTTAATGTAAAAGAAGGTGATTATATTCTTTCAGTTAATGGAAGAACATTGGATACGGGGCTTGATCCTTATGCCATGTTTGAAGGGCTTGCAGGAAAAGCAGTAGCGCTTCGTGTCAATAGCAAGCCGTCATTCGACGGCTCACGGGAAGTGATCATTAAAACTTTGCAGCCGCAGGAAGAAGCAAGGCTTCGTCATCTCGAGTGGATCGAAGGCAACCGCAAAAAAGTGGAAGAGCTTTCCGGCGGGCAACTGGGTTATATGTATATGCCCAACACAGGATCGCAGGGGCAGACAGAACTTCTGCGGCAGTTCTATGCCCAGATAGATAAAAAGGGGTTTGTTATAGATGAACGTTTTAATGCCGGCGGCCAGCTCGGCGACCGTTTTATTGAAATGCTCAACAGGCCTGATATATATAATATTGCCTGGCGCAATGCGGATGTAACAAGGGTGCCTACCAAAGGGAACAATGCACCAAAAGTGATGCTGATCAACGGATGGGCTGGTTCAGGTGGTGATGCTTTTCCATGGGCATTTCAGCAACTCCATCTCGGGCCCATCATTGGGGAAAGAACATTGGGAATACTGGTGGGACCTGCAACAGGACACCGGCTGATAGATGGCGGCAATATAACGGTGCCCGATGCCCGGTTATATGGTGCTGATGGAAAATGGTTCGCCGAAGGTTATGGTATAAAACCTGAAATAGAAGTATGGGACGACCCTGCACAATTAGCAAAGGGTATTGACCCGCAACTGGTGCGGGCAGTGCAGGAAGCATTGAAACTGGTGAAAGAAAAGCCAAGGGTAATATACCCAAGGCCGAAGTTTGAAGACAGGAGTGCAAAAGGATTGAAAGATTAATAATCATAGAGTATTGTATCTTGACAGCAGCCTCGTTCTCCCGCCTTTTTATTTGTCATTCCGGGCTACGAATCTTCTCTATGACAAAGGCGGAGCAGTCTATTGTTGGTAAATACAACGTTAGCTCCGTATCAGGTTAACCACCAGCTTAACCATTATCTCTTTATCATCCGGGTTGCTCTGTGCCACCAGCAGCGCCAATGCCACTAATGCATTATCATTAATCTTTACCTCACCTGATTTTTTAAAGCGGTGTTTATTTTTTTCCAGGAACCAAACAAACAAAAAAGCACCGATCCGTTTATTGCCATCGGTAAACGGATGATTTTTGATAATAAAGTACAGCAGATGCGCCGCTTGTTCTTCAATGCTTTTATACAGGTACTCACCACCAAATGTTTGCACTACCGATATTAATGTACTTGCAAAAGCTCCATCTCTTTCATTGCCGAACAGGGCAGACGCTTCCTTCTTTTTAATAAGCTGTCTTTTTAGTTCTGAAATTGCTTTTATGGCTTCGCTGTAATCAATTTCATAAGTAATGTTTTCATTCAGCTTTTTATCGGGCAGGTTGTTGCTGTCAAACTGGTTTAAGAGAATAAAACTTTGGGTATAGTTGGTAATAATTTCCAGCAGGCCTTTTACTTCCGCAGTACCCAGCTCCTTGGAATTT
>JBKJLR010000070.1:0-6175 GCA_046596865.1 Chitinophagaceae bacterium | reverse complement strand
ATGTGTATTTTTTTACTTTTTGAAGCCGTTTAAATGTCCTTTATTATCCTCAGTTCTTTTGGGTAATAATTGTTGATGCGATGGGACAAGGCATTTATCCAGCCCAGGGGATGTTGCTGGTAAGTTACCAGTTGCCACCCTTTTCTTTCCATATCAATGTTCATTTCTTTCCGTTGCAGGTATTGAATCGATTGCTCATAGTTCAATACTGTTTGATGAATTGAACCGCCAACTGCTTTATTCATGGCAAGGGCATGGTCTGGCACTAATTTATCCCTCATCAGTTCTCCAGTTAATATTCCGGAATAAATGACACGAAGCTGTTCCATCAAAAAACTAAAATCAGTTACATGTTGTTCCGGCCAGGCATAGACGGTATTGATATGCTTAATAAAATGCAGGCCGTCCTTTTTCATCCAACGTTCCACCATTTCCATTTCCTTCTTCGTAACCGGCTCTGGTTTCTTTTTGTACCTGAACAATCCTTCTTCTTCACCATCTTTCTTTTGAAAACAAGCCAGGAAAAAACCTTCTCCTTTTACTTTATCAGGCCAGAAACGATAGCCGTAGTTTCCTTTCGTTGTAATTGTTTCAATTATTTTCCAATCATCATCAATTTTGAGTTTGCAGTTAGCAGTTTGCAGTTGGTTACTCATCCAATCCATAATTTCTTCATCTTCTTCTTTCGAATAAGAACAAGTGGAATAAATCAATATCCCATTTTCTTTTAGTGAAGGCCATATATCCGCTAAAATTCTTTGCTGACGTTGTGAACATAGTTGCACATTATTCTCACTCCATTCTTCAATAGCTGATACATCCCGGCGAAAAAGACCGCTGCCACTGCAGGGTGCATCTACCACAATCACATCAAAGTAATTGTCCAGCTTTGTAAAATCCTTAGGGTCATTATTAGTCACCATCACATTTTCACATCCCCATTTGATAATATTATCTTTCAATATATTTACCCTTGAACGAATAACATCATTGCTAACAAGCAAACTATCTTTTGAAAGGAGGGATTGAATATGTGTTGACTTACCCCCCGGTGCTGCACATAAATCAAGCACTCTTAGTGGCTTTGTCAAATCAACAGTTTGTTTCAATGCCTGCTCCAGGAACATACTGCTGGCTTCCTGTACATAATAGCAACCAGCATGAAAAAGAGGATCGAAAGTAAAGGAAGGACGTTGGGAAAGATAAAAGCCGTTTTGTGTCCATGGAATTTTTTGATTAATAGGGAGTGATGAATCATGAATACTGTTTCCCATTGACCATTCACCATTAACCATTGACCCTTTTCCCGGATTAAACCTGATGGAAGTTACCTGTTCACCCGATACATGCACTTTTTTAAATGCTTGTTCATCGAAACCTTTAACTCCTTTCAATGAATCCATTAGTAACCCCGGTAAATCCATTTTGCAAAACTATGGACTACTCCCTGAACAAATCCGAAAGCTATCGGATTTTAAAAAGCCTTTTTCATAATGATACCAGTGGCCTTTTGCACCTGTGCGGTATAGGTCTCCATTGTTTTTGAAACTATCTCAATATTTTCTTGTGCTTCTTTCCAGTTTCTTTCTTCAATGCCCTCCCGTATACCTGGTAATGTTTTTACTCCATAACCTGTATAATAGCCGGGGGCATACACCTGGTGCTTATACCATGATCTCCGGGGCAAGCCTTTTTCGTTGATCAGGCTTCTTTCTACTTTGAACAGAATTTCATTTAATTCTTTTTGTTTTGCTGAAGACAATTGGGTACCGGTGCCATACAATTTTTGAAATTCTTCCGTGCTGGTTTTTAATTGCATCATGGCATTTTCCAGGTTGCTGAAATTTAAAAAAGGTGCAGCCTGCTTTGTCTTAGGAGATTGAATTCCTTTTGCCGGATCTTTTGCAAGATCATATAGTTTATCCTGTATCATTTTATTTTCCTGTTCGATCTCTGTCCTTGTATTATCAAGTAATGTTTTTAATTCTGTAACATATTCAGCCACTGTTTTATAAAAACTATTGAAGTCAATAGGCAATACATCCGCATTTGACATTCTCATCATCACCCGGCCTGCCGTCTTCGATAAAGTAACTCCATAGGTAAAGCCGGGGTCTTTAAATTTTACAAAATGATCATAGGAATCATAAATTGAATGGTACTCTCCACCGGAACCTTCTCCACCGAAACCAAGATTCATAGAAGCTATACCCAAAAATTGAAGAAACCCGGACCAGTCTGACCCTGCTCCCAATGCGCCGAGTTTAATAGTTTTATTCCCCATCAGTTTTGTTCTTGCTGCTTTATCAGCACTCACCATGGCGGATGCATATTTTCTTTCTTTTATACTCACTCCTGTCTGGGGATCCACCACATCGTTGGCTATTTCATTAAAAAAGGGCTCTAATGTATGTGAGCCGGCTGCCCCAATAAATCCACGGCTGTTTCCATCTGTATTAATATACGCAACTGCTTTTTTTCTTAGTTCTTCCTGGTGATCTTCTGCCCATTCGGTAGAACCCAACAAACCCTGCTCCTCTCCATCCCATGCGCAATACACCAATGTACGTTTTAGCTTAAACCCTTTTTTTACCAATTCTCCAATAGCTTTTGCTTCATCCATTTCTGCTACCATTCCACTGATGGGATCTGCTGCACCATTTACCCAACCATCATGATGATTACCCCGAATGATCCACTCATCAGGAAATTCAGTTCCGGGTAACTTTGCAATTACGTTATATAATGTTTTTATATCCCAGTTGAATTGTAATTTCAAATGAACTTTTTCTTTACTGGGACCTGCATGGTAGGTAACAGGTAATCCTCCCCGCCATGAATCAGGAACTACAGGACCACCCAATGATTGTAATAAGGGCAATGCATCTTCATAAGAAATGGGCAGCACAGGAATTTTCATAATAGTAATTGCAGCACTCCTGTCTAATCTTTTTGCATCCCTGGTGGATCCCACTCCCGGTGTTAATGGATCGCCGGGATAAACAGGCATATCCATTACCGAACCCCGTTGTACACCATCTTTTGGACGAAAAGCACCTTCAGGATACACATCACCCTGTGCATAGCCGTCATCCTCCGGATCGGAATAAATGATACAACCAATGGCGCCATGTTCTGCGGCCACTTTTGGTTTAATGCCTCTCCATGATCCTCCATATTTGGCAATGACAATTTTCCCTTTCACACTAATTCCCATTCTTTCCAGTTCCTCATAGTCTGACGGGATACCACGGTTGACAAACACCAATTCAGCCGTTACATCACCATCTGCAGAATATGCATTATAAGACGGTAACTGTTCAGCTTTCTGTCCACTTGTTTTATCTTCTTTTAATGTAGATTCTTCCAGTTTTGCTTTAAAGGGTTTAGCTCCCAATAGCTCCAGCACCCTTGTTTTTGGTGTCGGAAACAATACATTGTATTCAGCCAATTCTGTCTGATAGCCCCATGATTGGAAAAGGCCTTTCATATAATCCGCATTTATTTTCCCTTGAGGAGAACCGATATGATGCGGGTGCGAAGTAAGAAACTGCATCCAGGTATCCTGGTTTTTCGGATTTAATTGCCCGTCAAATTGTTTTTCCCAATCTAATTGTTTCGCTGCGTTTGCATCCGTAAAGCCCATTAGTTTTTGAGCACTGATTGTTGAAGCAAGCGAAAGAAACAATAAAATAAGTTTGAAATATTTCATATGTATGATTTTTAAAAAATTAATGCCTCGCACAGAGAAAAAAGAGGGAAAGAGAATACATTTTATTTTGCCAGCTGTTGTTTTTCATGGCATCGCCTGTTGTGTCACTCACTTCATCTTCCGGTAATCCTATTCAACCCCATCCCGACCTGCTCCGCCAACTGGCGGAAGAAGGCCACTTTTACACAGCCCCTACTTTTCAAGAATTCATTATTCCCTTTAACTTTATCCTTTAAGTAAATTTTTACATCCTATAAGTCATAATTTATTTAAGTTTCCCCTTGGGGAACAGGGGGTTCACAAATTCTTCATTTCCCCGATCAAATCCTGCAGCACTTTCTTTGCATCACCAAACAACATAGAAGTTTTAGGCTGAAAGAACAGATCATTTTCAATACCGGCATAACCGGGTTTCATACTTCTTTTATTGACGATAACATTTTTTGCTAACTCCACATCTAATATCGGCATTCCGTAAATTGGAGAAGAAGTGTCTGTCTTGGCAGCAGGATTTACTACATCGTTAGCTCCAAGTATTAACACCACATCGGTATTTGGAAATTCTTCATTCGCCTGTTCCATTTCCAGCAGCTTTTCGTAAGGTACATCGGCTTCTGCCAGCAGTACATTCATGTGACCGGGCATCCGGCCTGCTACCGGGTGAATGGCATATTTTACTTCCACACCTTTGCTTTCCAATAATTTTTCCAGGTCGTGACAGGCATGTTGCGCCTGCGCCACCGCCAATCCATAACCCGGAACAATATATACCTTATTGGCAAAGCTCATCACTACGGCTGCATCACTGAGAGAAATTTCTTTGTAACTCCCCTGTTCTTTACTGCCAGCGGGGCCTGCAGCTTTATTGCCGGCACCAAACGAACCAATCAACACATTCGTTAATGACCGGTTCATCGCTTTACACATCAGCATTGTTAATAATGTTCCGGCTGCACCCACAAGAATACCACCGGTCATCATTACTTTATTATTATACAGAAAACCACCGCAGGCGGCTGCCACCCCGGTAAAAGAGTTAAGTAAAGAAATCACCACCGGCATATCTGCACCACCAATCGGGAAGACGAAGAATACACCATATAGTAACGACAAAACAAAAATGGCATAGAAGATAATTATGGCATTGGCTGGCGTCCATCCGATCAAATAAATGGCCAAACCAAGAATAATTACTAATAAAGCAATGTTGAAAATATGCTGGCCCTTAAAAGAAAAGTCTTTGACTTTCCCGTTTAGCTTACCCCACGCAATCATACTACCAGCAAAAGATATAGAACCGATTATAAGGCCTAATAAAATAATCAATAGAAACCCCCATGTTGATGGATGATAAGTGAATATTTGAACATAATGATTAAACTCAACAATTGAAATCAATGCCGCACAAGCACCACCCATTCCATTAAACATACTCACCATCTCCGGCATCGCCGTCATCTTCACTTTTTTTGCAGCCAGAAATCCAATCACCGTACCAACTGCAATACCACCAAATATCCAACCATAGTTGCCCAGCTTATGCCCGCCTTCTTTGTATAAAAAGATAGTTCCGAGAATAGCAATCACCATACCCCCGGCAGCAATTAGATTTCCTTTTCTTGCCGTTGCAGGATTAGATAACATTTTTAAGCCGAGGATAAATGTTACCGAACCGATTAAATAACAAAGTGTAAGTATATTTAATTCCATAATAAGTCTTTCTAAATTCCCGGATCAAACTGAAATTTCCGTAACAGCCTGTTTAGACCTCATCCCGACCTTCTCCCTTGGGAGAAGGCCATCTGCACACAGCCCGAAGAGAAATGAGTGAACTATTGTTTTATAAATTAGTTTAAAGAACTGTTTTCCTTTCAACCTATTAAAATATTTGAATGAAACATATACCTAAGTCTTCCTTTAGGGGACAGGGGTTATTTCCTTTTTTTCTTAAACATCTCCAGCATTCTGTCAGTTACCACAAAGCCGCCCACCACATTTATTGTTCCAAGCACCACAGCCAAAAATCCAAGAATCAATGCCAGGTAATTGTCGCCTTCAGCTTTACCCATTACAATAATAGCACCGATGATAACCACACCATGTATGGCATTGGCACCACTCATCAGCGGTGTGTGCAATACACTTGGCACCCGGCCAATTACTTCTATCCCTACAAAAATCATCAGGATGACGATGTAGATGGTTTGCTGATTACTTGTTATCCAATTCAATATTGACTCCATAGCATTACTTTAATCGTTCGTTGGTTATCTCTCCGTTATGTGTTACACAACTTCCTTTTACCAGATCATCTTCCCAATTCAGGTTGATGGCTCCTTCTTTTGTTATGATCAATTGTAAAAAATTCAATACATTTTTTCCATACAATTTACTTGCATCGCCCGGCATGGTTGATTGCAAACTGGAATTACCAATAATTGTTACACCGTTATAATTTATCGT
>JBKJLR010000006.1:0-4570 GCA_046596865.1 Chitinophagaceae bacterium | reverse complement strand
CTAATTGCTCATTGCGAAAATGCGGGCGGGAAGAAAATACTCATAAACGGGAAATTTGTCTGACATCTGACATAGCAGTCGTGTAGTATATTGTTGTAAAAAAAAATGATTTTACACTCCCACCAAATATTGGCTATGTATGTACTTCGCCACTTCCGTGAGGTTTTTTGTTTTTTCAAACACGGCTAATTGCCTGTCGGCTCCTGTACCGTTTTCCAGCATTTTATTTACATAAGCTATGCGGTGGCGGCTGCCAAGATGGTCGAGCACAGGGTCAAGAAAATCAAGTAATTCATATATCAATGCCCTTGTGTTTACTTCTTCTTCTTTGCCAAAGTCGATGAGGTAGCCATCTACTCCGTAACGGCTGGCCCGCCATTTATTTTCATTCAGTAAAGCTCTTGAATATTGTATAAAGTTCAGGTTTTTGCTGCGCAGCATATATATTCTTGCACATATGGCCTGGAATAGTGCAGCGATAGTAATCGTTTCATCTACTGTCAGCGGTATATCACAAATACGGAACTCAACAGTGTTAAAGAACGGATGAACTCTTAAGTCCCACCAAATTTTTTTTGCATTATCAATACAATTTGTTTTTATCAGCATCTTTACATAGTTATCATACGCTTCTATGCTGTCAAATGCATCCGGTATGCCGGTTCGGGGAAATTTATCAAATACTTTTGTCCGGAAAGATTTATATCCCGTCATTCTTCCTTCCCAGAAAGGAGAGTTGGTGCTCAGGGCAAATACATGGGGGAGAAAATACCGGGTACTATTAGCAATATGATTGGCCATTTCCCGGTTCTCCATACCTACATGCACATGGAGCCCAAAAATTAAATTACTCCGGGCAGCTTCCTGTAATTCATTGACTATTTCGCTGTACCGGGCATGCTCGGTAATCAACTGGCTTTCCCAATGACTAAAGGGGTGGGTACCCGATGCACCCATGGCAAAACCAAGTCCGTCAGCAATACCGCCAATTGTTTTTCGCAACGTAGACACATCCAGAAACGCCTCATCAATATCAGCACAAATATCAGTACCTACTTCTACCACCGCCTGGTGCATCTCTGCCTTTACTTTATCCTTTATTATTTTTTGCCCTTCCTGTACAATTTTTTGTTCATGGCTTTTTAGTTCAAATGTTTTAGGGTCAAGCACCATGTACTCTTCTTCTACACCGAGGGTAAAATTTTTGTAATTGAGATTCATGTTTTCCGTTTATGGTTTTTGGTTTATAGTTTTTAGTTGGGTTTTCGCTATTGCAAAGAGTTTTCTGATAGTACGATAACCATAAACAACAGACTACAAACCATACACCTTTTTATACTAATGGACTTTTATTGGCACCTCTTCTTACATATTCTCCCCAGGTAAGGTTGTCAACACCTTCTTTATTTTCCAGGGCTTTTTCAATAGCGTAGCTGGCAGCAGTTTCCACTACCCATTCAAAATTTTCTTCCCCTACACTTGATCTTTCAGCATCGGGAGCCGGGTTGCAGAAGTCAATTGCATACGGCACATTGTCTCTTACCGCTAATTCAACGGTGTTAAAATCATATCCCAGGTATTCATTGATGCGGAGAACAATGTCAGTCATTTGTTTCAGTCTTTCGGATGATGGTTTGAAGTCTGCAACATATCGTAAGTGATGCGGATTGCGGGGTTCGTACGACATAATACGGACATGTTTGCCCCCAATGCAATAACAACGGTAATATTCAGTGAATACAATTTCTTCCTGCAACATCATCACTAACTGGGCGGTCTCATTGTGTTTGGTAAAAAAATCCTCAGAGCTTACTAATTTATAAACATGTTTCCATCCACCACCGGCAAAAGGTTTCATGTAAGCTGGGAAACCAACATAATTGAATATAGCTTCCCAATCAAGCGGATAAGCAAGGTTGCTGAATGATTCATCAGATGTATCATCGGGCAGATCCCTGGAAGGGATGATAGCAGTTTTAGGAACCGGTACATCTACTTTTGTCATCAGGCAGTTGTTGAAATATTTATCGTCAGCACTCCACCAAAAAGGATTATTAATTACGGCGGTGCCGGTGACTGCTGCATTTTTTAACCAGGTCCGGTAAAATGGCACATCTTGCGAAATACGATCAATGATAACTGCATACCCACTATGTTCTCCCTGCATCGCTTTGTCAATTCGTACTGACTCGGCGGTAATGCCGGGCACATTTTTACTATTCACTCTTGCCACAAATGCTTCGGGAAAGGAACGTTCCTTGCCGTGGAGGATTCCGATTTTCTTCATAAAGAAATTTTAATTGAATGATTAAAGTGATGGCCGGTGCAGTAAGAATGCACTAAATGGCCACTATCAAATTTATCCTGTAGTAACCAGATAAACAAATTAACCATGGGTTACAGGATTAATTCATACAGGGACCGCAGACCCGATAGCTATCGGGTTCAATGACGGGAATTACAAATATGTTATACGTTACCAGATTACGCTGCTTACCTTTTCGTTATTAATAAATCCTTAATTTTGAAGCCATGCAATTGGCAAATGAATCCGCGGTATTGGTTGAAAATGCGTACATCGAATCCGGCTTTTTAGAAAGGGAAGTAAAGGTTGACTTTTACCTGCCCCAAAATGTGACCGATCTTTCACAAATGAGCCTGCTGCTGATCAATGACGGGCAGGATATGGAAAAATTGGGCTTTGCATCTATTCTCGAACAATTAAATACGGCGGATGCTATTACACCACTACTTTGTGTGGCTATCCACTGCGGTGCGGATAGAAAAATGGAGTATGGGGTAGCCGGCATGCCCGATTATAAAGGCCGTGGCGCCAAAGCCGGGCTTTACACTTCCTTTATTTTTGAAGAATTATTACCTTATTTACGAAAGCAATATGCTGTTCCTTCTTTCAGGGAAAAGGCTTTTGCGGGTTTTTCTTTGGGCGGGTTGATGGCTCTTGATATTGTCTGGAATCACCCGGAGGAATTCAGTAAAGTAGGTGTTTTCTCTGGTTCTCTATGGTGGAGAAATATTGACCAGGCAGAAAAAGAGTATGATGATGATAAACACAGGATCATTCACCAGCAAATAAGAAATGGCAAATATGCCTCCTGGCTGAAATTCTTTTTTCAGTGTGGTAATATGGATGAAACAAAAGATCGTAACGACAATGGGATCATTGATTCCATTGATGATACCCAGGACCTGATAAAAGAATTAGTGCAGAAAGGATATGACAGGAACAAGGATATTTATTACACCGAGTTGCAAGACGGGCATCATGATGTTTTTACATGGGGTAGGGCCATGCCTGAATTTTTAAAATGGGGGTGGGGTAAGCATGCAATAAATTAATCTAACCTGATAACAACCGCTCCAACAGGTAATGGGGACTCATTTAAATACTTTTTAATAAGGGGAGTCAGCTTTGTCAACTCTTCATAGCTATTAATATGTGCAGATAGCACAAAAACAGTGATAGCATATTTTAGAAAATTTTGTTGGTGCTGTAAATTTTTATCAAAGCTTAAAAGGGCATCAAAATTATTCTCAATTAATAATTTCAGGAGCTCACCATTTTCAATTCCATTCCAACTTTTATCCCTAACAGTATAAATTTCATGTTCTGGAAAATCAAGTTTAAGCCGTTTGGGTAAATTTTCGTCAAGCAACAGCTTCATACAGTTGTTGTAAATTTTTTGTATTTAATAGCTTGCTGGCCCAATCCAATAATGCAATTGCCTGTTCCTTAGTTACGGTAGGAAAGTCTTCCAAAAACTGGTCAAGCGATATGCCAGCCTCAAGATGGTCAAATAGGGTTTCGACTGGCACACGGGTATTTTTAAAAACGGTTTGTCCGCCTAAGATTTCTTTATCTATTGTTATGAGGTTTCTAATGTCCATTTCTTAAAATTACAAAGAAAAATTCAAATTGGAATGGGGTGTAAAAGTTGAGTGTATCCCAACTTCGTTATCTATCGGATTCTGGTTTTTATTATAACCCGAAATTCTCCAAATCAGGTCTTTCCTTTCATTAATATTGAGCAAATAGCTAAAAAAATGCCCCTCGATTCAAAACGAGGGGCATTGTATTTTAAAATGTTATTATCTTCTTAGTTAAAGATATATCTTAAACCAAACTGAACAGAGTACGTAGAAGCTGTACTGATATTATCTCTGAAAGTTCTTGTAACAATCTGATTTTGTGCAGTAGCCAATCTAAATTGTGGAATTACCACACCACCTGGTACTAATAAATTCTGATTTTGTGGAACAAGAATCTGGCTTGCATTAATAGTTTTTACTTTACCCCAGCTTGGATTCAGCAGGTTACCAAAATTAAATATATCACAGGTAAACTGGAATGTATTACGGTTCTTGCCTGTTTTTACAAATATGTCCTGCATGAATTTAAAATCCATCTGGTTGCGCCACGGAAGTTGTGCGCCATTACGTTCAGCATACTGACCCCTGTGTTTTTTCAGGTATTTATCCTGCACAATGTATGACTCAAATAATGCCCGTTGAGCAGGTTCGCCATAAGCAACACCATTCACAGTCTGGCTAC
>JBKJLR010000334.1:0-16679 GCA_046596865.1 Chitinophagaceae bacterium | reverse complement strand
GAAATGCTGGAACAAATCCCATCCTTATTAAAGCCCGGAGGCAGAGTGGCCATCATTACATTTCATTCACTTGAGGACAGATTGGTAAAGAATTTTTTCCGCCGGAGTTCATTTGCTAAACCGGAAGAGAACCCGTTTATCAATACTGAACCGGTGAGTGAACTGACCGTGATAACAAAAAAGCCAATAGTTCCGGCAGATAACGAGATGGAGCAAAACCCGAGGAGCCGGAGTGCAAAGTTGAGAATAGCAGAGAAAGTGATGATGGGATAAGAGAAAATAAATAACACCATATATATAACGACGGAAAGATTTTTAGGAAATCTATATCCTTTGAAATCAACCCTCTGATTAAAATCAGAGAAATGAAAAACCAAGACCAACGAGCTAACAACTCATTTATGCAGGAACAACAAAATCCAAAAGAACGGGACCGCAAACAAAATTCCGCTTTGCCGGGATGGAAGCGGTGGCTGAATTATCAGTCTATCGTAAAGCAGGTGCCGTTCTTTTTGTTCCTCACCGCACTGGCAGTGGTGTACATCTTCAACGGTCACTATGCAGATAAGACCATAAGGAAGATCAACCGCACAGCTAAAGATGTAAAAGAATTGAAATACGAATATATAGCTGTGAAAAGTAAAGTGATGTACCAAAGTAAACAAAGTGAATTAGTGAAAGTGGTAGAACCGTTGGGATTAAAAGAATTGGTGCAGTCACCGGTAATATTGAATGATTCAGCAGGGGGTAATTGATCAGTAGAATTCCTGCAATAAAAAAGTGTTCTTCGGCAAGCTCAGTATAAACTTGTAACGGAGATGAGCAACGAGAAAGATGATAAATAAAAAACCCTTTCTGACCAATTAATGAAAGGTGGACGAATACAACTAATAACAACTAAATCAAATCTCCTGGCTAAACCCGGAGGTTAACAACGGACATTGGACGTTAAACGGGACATATTATGGAGGGTTTACCTCAGTTTTATCGGCATAGTATTGCTTAGCTTACTTGTCCTCGGCAGAGCTTTCTACATTCAGAAATTCCAGGGAAATCACTGGCGCAGTATGAGCGACAGCCTTCATCAAAAATTTATTGCACTCGATGCTGAACGGGGTACTATCTACAGCGAAGATGGACAAATGCTCAGTACCTCTATCCCCACCTTTGATATTTACATTGATTTTAATGCAGACGGTTTAAGAGAGAAAAAAGGAAAGAGGTTTATTGAAAACGTTGATTCCTTCGCCCTTTCTTTAGCCAACTATTTTAACGATAAAACAACTGCCCAGTACAAAAAAGACCTGCAGGTAGCTTTCAGGAATAATGAAAGGTATTATACATTAAAAAAGAAACTGAGTTTTGAAGAGTATAAAATATTTCGTGAGTTTCCTTTGGTCCGGCTTGGAAGAAACAAGAGTGGTGTCATTGTGGAAGTGAATAGTAAAAGAGAAACACCATTTGGATTGCTGGCCAACAGAACCATTGGTTTATCAAGAGAATTTAAGGATGCCAGCAAGAAAGCAAAAAAACAGAATGTAGGACTGGAAAGAAGTTATGACACGGTGCTAAGCGGCCATGATGGATTAAAATTAGTTCGGTATATAGCAGGTGGCACCGCGGTGCCGGTGGAAGGTTCACAAACTGACCCGGTTAATGGAAAAGATGTTTACACCACCATTGATGTAAACATGCAGGACATTGCGGAAACAGCATTGATGCGGATGATGCTGCAATGCGAAGGGCCTTATGGTACTGCCGTGGTGATGGAAACAAGTACTGGTAAGATTAAAGCGATGGCAAATTTAGGTCGCCGCCCGGATGGTACTTATTGGGAAGACGATAATTATTCGTTGCGGGCAACAGAGCCCGGATCTACTATAAAACTGGCTACCTTATTATCTGTACTGGAAAAAGGAACAAGTAAGATCGATGATATAGTAGATGTGGGCAGTGCAGGAAGAATGCAGGTGGGCAGCAAAATGGTGACGGATGCTGAAAGATCACCCCGTTCTTCATTAACAGTTAAGGACTGTTTTGCTCACAGCTCTAATGTAGGGATGAGTAAGCTGGCTTACAAGGCCTTTGCTCAAAGACCCGAGGAAATGAAAGAATACATGCACCGTTTTCAACTCGATGTCAGGTCTCCGATTGATCTTGCCAATGTACCCAAGCCAACAATGGCTCCCCTGAATCAAAAAGGAAGTGCAGAAGGAAATATGTTGTGGATGAGTTTTGGTTATGGTATCCAGGTTAGCCCTTTGCATACATTGACGCTGTATAATGCCATAGCTAATAATGGTAAAATGATGAAGCCATATTTGGTGAACAACATTCAACGCAATGGGATCATCACTAAGCATATTCAACCAGTAGTACTGCACGAAAATATTTGTAAGCCTGCCGTAGTCCAGGCCGCAAGAACAGCTATGGAAGGAACGGTGATTGATGGAACTGCCACAAGGGTTTTCAAAGGAATGCCGTTTGTTGTAGCGGGTAAAACTGGTACCGCCCATGTATCCGATGGTGCTATAAAATATGGGCATGGTGTTTACCAGGCAACATTTGTAGGTTACTTTCCTGCAGATAAACCGCAATTCACTTGTATAGTGGTTATCCGCACCAAACCACACGCCGCTTCACATTATGGAGGTACGTTAGCTGCTCCGGTGTTCCGGGAAATTGCTACCAAATTATATGCGATGTATGTGGAGAAGAAAAATCCTTCTCTGTACGCTGCTGCAAAAGACAGTTCCGGATTTTTTTATGCCGGGTATGCCCCTGATATAAAAAATGTGTTCAAGGCAATGAATATGAAATACACAGATTCTGTTGCACAAAACAACTGGGCTAGTGTATATGCCAATAATTATCAACCGGTGATGAAAGCAACCACAGTACGGCAGCAAGTGATGCCCAATGTGAGAGGGATGGGGTTAAAAGATGCGGTTTATCTCCTGGAAAATATGGGATTAAAAGTAGCAATAAGGGGAAGGGGAAAAATAACGATGCAGTCCGTAGCTCCTGGAACAGCATTGGCAAAGGGGCTTACAATAATTCTCGAATTGAGCTAAACAAACGATGTGCTGTTAAGCGACATATTATATAAGGTAAATATCAGGTCGGTAGCAGGAAGTACAGGTGTTAAAGTGAATGAGATACAGATTGATTCGAGGAAGATAAAACCGGGAGGAACTTTTATAGCAGTAAGAGGAGCGATAGCAGATGGTCACCAGTTCATTGAAAAGGCAATTGAGAATGGAGCAACAGTAATTGTGTATGAGGACCCTTCGACAAGCTCAGTACAAAAGGAAGGAGTAGTATATGTGCAGGTAGAAAATAGTGAAATAGCTGCGGCTTACATCTCGAATAATTTTTTCGGAAGGCCATCAGAGAAAATAAAACTGGTGGGAGTAACGGGAACAAACGGCAAGACAACTATTGCAACATTATTATACAAGCTCTTTACAAGATTGGGATATAAATGTGGATTGCTAAGCACTGTGGAAAATCAAATTGGAGAAAAAGTAGTGCCTGCAACGCATACCACACCCGATGCCATTAGTCTTAATAAATTATTAAGTCAGATGGTAGAAGCAGGATGCAGTCATGTGTTCATGGAAACAAGTTCACATGCCATACATCAGCACCGGGTGACTGGTTTGCAATATGCAGGCGGCATTTTCAGCAACATCACTCATGATCACCTGGATTATCACAAAACATTTGATGAATACATCCGGGTGAAGAAAGCCTTTTTTGATTCATTGTCATCATACGCTTTTGCTATTAGCAATGCAGATGATAAAAGAGGAACCGTGATGCTGCAGAATACCAATGCGAAAAAGTATTACTACAGTTTGAGAACGGTGGCAGACTTCAAAGGAAAGATCCTGGATAACAACCTGAGTGGATTAATGATGACCGTGAATGATGTAGAAGTGCATTTCAGGTTGATCGGGGAGTTCAATGCATACAACCTGCTGGCAGTTTATGGCGCAGCAGTTTGTTTGGGAGAAGATAAACAAGAGGTGTTGACGGCATTGAGTGTGTTGACAGGTGCAGAAGGAAGATTTGATTACTTGGTGTCGGCAAAAGAAAAAGTAATTGCCATTGTCGATTATGCTCACACACCGGATGCTTTGTTGAATGTGCTGGCAACTATTAAGAAATTGAAGAAAGGATATGAGCAGGTGATAACTGTGGTTGGTTGCGGTGGGGACAGGGATAGAACAAAAAGACCAGTAATGGCAGAAGCAGCTTGTGAACATAGTAATAAAGCAATTTTTACCAGTGATAATCCAAGAAGCGAAGACCCGGTACAGATAATAAAAGATATGGAAGAGGGATTAAGTGCCGCAGCGAAAAGAAAATATATCTCAATCGTTGACAGAAAAGAGGCGATTAAGACGGCGATAAGTTTAGCAAAGCCGGAAGACATAATACTGATTGCCGGAAAAGGTCATGAGAAGTACCAGGAAATAAAAGGAGTCCGGCACCCATTTGATGACAAAGAAGTAGTAAAGGATTTTTTTGAATTGTTAGATAAATAAGTAACCAACAAGAAGCGATGCTATACCATTTGTTTGATTGGCTGAATAGCGAAGGAATAAAGTTTCCGGGTAGCCGTCTCTTAGAATTTATCACTTTTCGGTTGTTGCTGGCGGTGTTGTTGTCACTTTTTATCACAACATTTTATGGAAAGAAGTTAATCAAGTTCTTACAAAAAAAGCAGATAGGTGAAAGCATCAGGAATGAAGGGTTGCCGGGTGAGGAGAAGAAAGTAGGTACGCCAACGATGGGAGGTATCATCATCATTCTTGCCATTATGATCCCCACCTTATTACTTGCTGATTTGACCAAGGTGTATGTTCAGTTGATGCTGATAAGTACTGTGTGGCTGGGTATCATCGGATTTATAGATGATTATTTGAAACTGAGGGGGAAAAGATTGGCGCAGCAAAAAGGAGAACAGTACAAAAAAGGTGGCACTGATGGTTTGGCAGGATGGTTTAAAATTCTGGGTCAGGTGGGATTAGGGATTACCGTTGGAGCGACACTTTATTTTAACAGCGAAGTAAAAATATGGAGGGAATATGTGGGGAAAGTTCCACCAACTGATTCTACTGTTTTCTCAAGAGATGTAAATGGACAAAAGAAATATTTTACTGAAACAAAAACACCATTGACTACTATTCCATTTGTAAAGAACCATGAGTTTAATTATTCCAAGTTGCTGCCGGCTTCGTGGAGGAGCTATACATGGGTGCTTTATATACTGATCGTGATATTAATTATCACGGCGGTTTCAAATGGTTCCAACCTGACGGATGGTTTAGACGGATTGGCAACAGGAACATCAGCGATAATAGGTGTATTGCTCGGCATATTCGCTTATGCAAGTGGAAACCTGGTGTTTGCTGATTATCTCAACATAATGTATATACCTGATTTGGGAGAGCTATCCATATTTATAGCAGCAATGATTGGTGCTTGTATTGGGTTTTTATGGTACAACTCTTACCCGGCACAGATTTTCATGGGTGATACGGGTAGTTTAACATTAGGTGGAATCATTGCATCACTGGCTATCATCGTGCATAAAGAATTGCTGCTTCCCATTTTCTGTGGTGTGTTTTTCGTAGAAACATTGAGTGTTATGATACAGGTAGGATATTTCAAGTATACAAGAAAAAGATTCGGTATAGGGAGAAGAGCTTTTTTAAAAGCTCCTCTTCATCATCATTACCAGGTGAAAGGATACCATGAAGTAAAAATTGTGAACAGGTTTTGGATAGTGACAGTGTTACTGGTAGTGTTTAGTATCGTTACGCTGAAGTTGAGATAAGGCTAATTGCTTTTGAGAAATAGATTATTGAAAAACCAACAAAATCCTACGCCCGGCAGAAAACTATTGTTCTGATCCAATCGAATTGTGTTGCAGTTGTATTTGAATCCAATACTTATGAAGAACCATGTTCCGTACATGGTTTACGATGCTGAACATTGTTAGTATGATGGGTTCAGCACTAATGTTGAAAAAAGTAATGAAGCCCGGAATTCCCCGGAGAAAAGAGGGAATAAGGGTGAGGCATCATGGGTAAAAGGTTTGTCATATTGGGAGGTGGTGAAAGTGGTGTGGGTGCTGCACTACTGGCAAAACAACAGGGATATGACGTTTTTCTTTCTGATGGAAGTTCTTTGAAAAATGAGTATCGTAACGAACTGCTGAATGCCGGCATTGATTTCGAAGAAGATCAGCACACAGAATCAAAAATTCTGAATGCGGATGAAGTGATGAAAAGTCCTGGCATATCGGAGAAAGCGGAGATAGTGAAAAAGATAAGGGCTAATGGAATTGAAATCATCAGTGAAATAGAGTTGGCTTACCGGTTTAAAGCGAACAGTAAAATTATCGCCATTACGGGTAGTAATGGAAAAACAACGACAACGGCACTGACGTATCACATCTGTAAAACCGCCGGGCTTGACTGCGCCATGGTTGGAAATATGGGTGATTCGTTTGCCAAAAGAGTTGCTGAAGATCCGAGGTCATTGTATATCGTGGAGATAAGCAGTTTCCAGTTGGATGATATAAAAACCTTCAAGCCCGATATTGCTATACTGACGAATATAACTGCAGATCACCTGGACCGTTACGATTACAAATTTGAAAATTATATCAAGAGCAAATTCCGTATCACAATGAACCAGCAGAAAGATGACTATTTCATCTACTGCGCCGATGATGAAATAACTATGAAATATCTAAACCATCCGATAGCTATCGGATTCAATATTCAATCTAACCAACTGCCAATAAGTATGAAAAGAGAACTACCAAACGGTGCATTTATAAAAGACGGGGACATGTACATAAGAACAGGACAAGACTTTACCAACATGAGTGTATTTGATTTTGCTTTGAAAGGAAAGCACAACCAGTATAATACGATGGCCGCCTGTGTAGCAACCACCACGCTGGACATCCGGAAGGATAAGATCCGTGATGCAGTAAAGAATTTCCAAAACCTGGAACACAGGATGGAACATGTGGCTACGGTGAGAGGTGTTGAATTTATTAATGACAGCAAGGCTACCAATGTTAATTCTACCTGGTATGCGTTGGAAAGCTTAACCAAACCAACGGTGTTGATTTTAGGCGGTGTGGATAAAGGAAATGATTATTCACTGATTGCGGAACTGGTAAAAGAAAAAGTGAAAGCCATCATTTGCCTGGGAAGTGATAGCAGGAAAATTCATGAAGCATTTGGTAACACGATGAGCACCATTGTAAATACTTCCACGGCAGCAGAAGCGGTACATGCAGCGTTTCATTTTGCCAGTAAGGGTGATGTGGTGCTGTTAAGCCCTGCCTGTGCAAGCTTCGACTTATTTAAAAATTATGAAGACCGCGGAAATCAGTTTAAACAAGTAGTGAAAGAATTATAATATAATGGAAGCAATAAGAGACATACGGCTGGGTGGATTCAAAAACACCTTCAATGCAAACAATCTTATCAACAAAACCAAAGGGGATAAGGTGATTTGGGCGTTAGTGATATTACTTACATTGGTTTCCCTGCTGGCTGTGTACAGCGCTACCGGTTCATTGGCCTATAAAAATTACAGGGGTAACACAGAGATATACCTGTTCAAACAGGTGGCTTTTATTATGGCGGGTATTATGGTTATCTACTTTGCACACCTTGTTAATTATACTTTTTATTCAAAAGCAGCGAAGATCGCTTTTCTTATTTCGCTTCCACTCTTGTTTTATACGTTATTCTTTGGTGTAAAAATGAATGAAGGTAGTCGCTGGATACGTTTGCCACTTATTAATATGACGATGCAGACGTCTGACTTTGCAAGGCTGGCCCTTTTCATGTACCTGGCAAGATTAATAAGTAAGAAGCAAGATGTCATTAAGGAATTTAAAAGAGGGTTTCTTCCGGTCATGGCGCCGGTTGTCATTACTTGTGCCTTAATAGCACCGGCAAATCTTTCTACGGCGTTATTGCTTGGAGCAAGTTGCCTGCTGTTATTATTTATTGGAAGGGTTAGCACCAAACATATTTTGATGACGATAGGAATTGCGTTGATTCCAATTGTATTTCTTATATCAGCAGCCATCTTTCGCCATGGTAAGGAGAAGAATGAAGATGTTGTCGTGGCAGCAAAGACAAATTCATCGGCTTTATTTGGCCGTGTTGACACCTGGATAGGACGTATGGAAAGCTTTATTTATGGAGGGAAAGAAACGGATAATGATGCTTACCAGGTGAACCAGGCCAAAATTGCTATTGCAAAAGGTGGGATGTTTGGAGTAGGTCCCGGTAATAGCACTACGAGGGATTATTTACCACAGGCATATAATGATTTTATCTATGCAATCATTATGGAGGAGTACGGTTTAGTGGGTGGAGCATTTATCATGTTTATCTACCTGGTATTCTTATACAGATGCATCAGGATTTATAAACGATGTCCTTATGCATTCGGGGCCTTTCTCGCATTGGGGTTAAGTTTTACGCTGGCAATACAGGCCGTAGCCAATATGGCGGTAACGGTAAACTTGTTCCCGGTAACTGGGGTAACGCTGCCATTGGTAAGCATGGGGGGAACGAGTTTCATATTTACCTGCCTGTCGATAGGTATAATATTAAGTGTAGCAAGAAATGTGGAGCAGCTGGAAGGAAAAGCAGTTGCGGAGGAAGTAAAATAAAAAGACATGGGAAAGAGAGTGATTATAGCAGGGGGTGGAACAGGCGGACATATTTTTCCGGCAATAGCCATTGCCAATGCATTGAAAAAAATAGATGAAAGTATAGAGATATTATTCATCGGTGCGCAAGGAAGAATGGAGATGGAAAAAGTACCCGAGGCAGGATATGCAATCGAAGGATTGGACATAGCAGGATTGAACAGAAGTTCTTTGATAAAAAACATTGGGTTGCCTTTTAAATTGTTAACAAGTTTTTTGAAGGTCCGTAATATCTTCAAGCGATTCAGGCCAGATGCTGCCATAGGAGTAGGCGGATATGCCAGCTTCCCTGTATTGCGCTTTGCGCAGGCAAGAGGAATAAAAACTTTTATTCATGAGTCAAATTCTTTTGCCGGCCGGTCAAATATGATACTGGGGAAAAAAGCAACAAGAATTTTCACGGGAACTGATGGAATGGAAAAATTTTTTCCTAAAGAAAAAATGATAGTTACCGGAAATCCTGTAAGAGCCGCCATTGCTGAAGCAACAATTACCAGAAGTGAGGGAATAGAATTTTTTTCACTGGAAGAAGCCAAAAAAACAGTGCTGGTGGTTGGCGGTAGCCTTGGTGCCAGATCCATCAACGAAGCTATTGATAATGGATTGGATGATTTGTTGAAAGCAGGATTGCAGATCATCTGGCAAACAGGAAAACCGTATGCTGCAAAAGCAGTTGAAAGAGCGGTCGAGAGCAAAGATGTTTGGGTCAATAATTTCATTACCCAAATGGAATATGCTTATGCCGCTGCGGATATTGTAGTCGCCCGGTCCGGGGCAATGACAGTTGCTGAATTATGTGTCGCTAAAAAGCCCGTTTTGTTCGTACCCTATCCTTTTGCTTCAGAAGACCATCAAATGGTAAATGCAATTGAATTGGTAAATAGAAATGCGGCATTAATGGTCAAAGACAGTGAAGCCATGCAAAAACTGGTATTTATGACAATTGAACTGTCAATGGATGAAAGCAAGCAGGCGGAGCTGAAAAAAAATATTTCCGCTTTGGGTATAACCGATGCGGATAAAGTGATAGCGGAAGAAATTTTGAAAGTGATCTAAGGCATCATGAACGTACAAGTTAATACGGCCCTTATGAATACCCCCTTTAAGGGGATTGACAAGATGAGTGAGGTGTATTTTATAGGTATCGGAGGGATTGGGATGAGTGCAATTGCCAGATTTTTTCATAGGGGAGGAATGAATGTAAGTGGGTATGATAAAACACCAACGGTACTGACCAAAGAATTGGAAACAAGCGGCATCGCTGTTCATTATGAAGAAAAAGTTGATTTGATTCCGAAAAAGGTTGACCTGGTTGTTTACACCCCGGCTATACCTGAAGAACACACAGAGTTAGTTTATTACCGGAAAAATGGATATAAAGTAGTAAAGAGAAGTGATGTCTTACAAATAATATCAGCAAGTTCTTTTAATATATGTATCGCAGGAACTCATGGCAAAACAACTATCACAACAATGATTGCTCATTTGCTGCGTGACAGTGGTTTTGGCTGCAATGCTTTTTTGGGTGGTATTGCCGTGAATTACGGAACAAATTTTTGGAGCAGTGAAAGAAATGTATGTGTGATAGAAGCGGATGAATATGACAGAAGTTTTTTGAAATTAAGCCCGGATGTTGCCATCATCACTGCAATGGATGCTGACCACCTGGATATTTATGGAACAAGAGAAGCTATGGAGCAGGCTTTTATTGATTTCAGTAAAAGAGTAAAGCCCGGTGGTTTGTTGATTCGCCAGTTTGGATTGAAAAAAGGAAAAGAATTAAAAGCAGAACAGCATCTCACTTACAGTTTGCAAAATGAAAGTGCTGATGTGTATGCGGATAATATCAGGATGATGAATGGGAGTTATGTATTTGATGTAATAATTAATGATACCCGGCTGGATAATGTGAAACTGAATATGGGCGGTATGCATAACGTAGAAAATGCTGTCTCAGCGATTGCCGTAGCTAGTTCTTTGGAAATTGAAAATGATAAAATCAAAGCAGCGATCGAAAGCTTTAAGGGTGTAAAAAGAAGATTCGAGTATGTCATCAAAAACGACCGGATTGTTTTTATAGATGATTATGCTCATCACCCGGAAGAGCTAAGGGCTTTGATAAATGGAGCCAAAACTTTGTTCAAGCCAAAAAAATGTACAGTAATTTTTCAACCGCACTTGTACAGCCGGACAAGGGACCTGGCCGATGGCTTTGCAGAAGTGCTGGATTTGGCCGATGAAGTAATCCTGCTGCCCATTTACCCGGCAAGAGAATTACCGGTTGAAGGAGTAAGGAGTGAAATGATTTTGGACAAGATGAAAAAAGATAATGTAAGTGTGATGACAAACAATGAATTGATGGACTGGTTAATGAACGTTTATGCAAAGACAATCAATAAAGAATTTGGAGAAATACTGATAACAGCCGGAGCAGGGGATATTGATATGCTGGTTGAACCGATTAAAAATGAATTAGTACAAATATGAATTAGCTCCCCAGGAGCGGCAAATTAACTGAAGGAATAAAAACGAATGTAATTACGCCCCTTAAGGGCGAAATGTATAAAAATGAATGCAAAAACAACCATAAAAAAAGTATTATTTGTAGCCGTCTGGCTGTGTATCGGTGGCGGTATGCTTACCCTGTTAGTCGCAGCTATTAGCAAAAAGAACAAAGGACAGTGTAAAGATTATTCTATTACTATAAAAGGAATACGTAACAACTTTTTTATTGATAAACAAGATGTACAGCAATTACTGGTAAAAGCGACAAAAGGAAATATCAAAGGGGAGCCGATAGCATCCTTTAAGCTGCATGAACTGGAACAGATGCTTGAGTATAATACATGGATAGATGAGGCAGAACTTTATTTTGACAACCGGGATGTATTGCATGTGACAGTAACAGAAAAGGAACCTGTGGCAAGAATATTCACTACGACGGGCAGCTCCTTTTATATTGACAGTCTTGGAAGAAAGATGCCATTGTCTGATAAATTAAGTGCAAGAGTTCCCGTCTTTACGGGTTTTCCGGACAAGAAGAAATTGACGGCTATTGATAGTATGCTGCTAAAAGATGTACAAAGAACAGCAAACTATATAATTAACGACCCTTTCTGGATGTCACAGTTGGCTCAAATTGATATTACACCGGAAAGAAATTTTGAGATGGTTCCGGTAGTAGGCAATCACCTGGTGAAATTCGGGAATGGAGACAACATCGATAAAAAATTTCATCGCCTGATGGTGTTTTACAAACAGGTATTAAGCAAAACCAGTTTTGATAAATACAAATTAATAGATGTGCAATATAAAGGGCAGGTGGTTGCATCAAAGTATCCGGGCAATGCTAAGATTGACTCAATACAATTAAGAAAGAATGTAGAAAAATTATTGCGTCAGTCTATCGAAGCGGAGAAAGATACTGTCGCAAGAGCAATTCCCCCTATTATAAAACTGGAAGTGGATTCTGCCGCTGCACCTGATCTGTCACTTCAGGACAACATAACGATTAACCCTGAGAAGCATAATAATCCCAACCCTGTGAAACCTTTTTTATCCCGGCCAACTGAAACGAAAACGGATAAATCCAAACCAGTGAAAGAAAACAAACCGAAACCGGCAGCGAAAAAGAAAGAACCAAAAGCAGTAATGCCAAAAAAACCGGTAGAGGAAACCAACAGTGGATATAATTAATATTTCGACAAGTTTAATATGACAAAGGATTTCGATAAAAACAACAACAACTAAAAAACAACAACTTATGAACAACGAACAACCCATTATTGTTGGTCTTGACATTGGAACAACCAAGATCGCTGTAATAGCCGGCCGCAAAAACGAATTTGGCAAACTGGAGATACTTGGGTTCGGAAAATCCAACTCCAACGGAGTAAAGCACGGACAGGTGCTCAACATTGATGAAACCATCAAAGCCATTAAAAGTGCTTTGGAAAATTGCTTTGCTTCTAATCCCAACCTTGAGGTGAACGAAGTGTATGTTGGCATTGCCGGTCATCACATTAAAAGTTTGCAAACCCGTGGTGATATTGTAAGGCAAAAGACCGACGAGGAAATTACCCAGAAAGAAATTGATCAGCTGATAGATGACCAGTACAAAACATACATTCCCGCCGGTGATCAGATCATTGATGTGATACCCCAGGAATTCACAGTAGACAATTTTCAAAATATTCCTAACCCGATTGGTTATGGTGGGGTGAAGATCGGCGCCAACTTCCACATCATCACAGGCGATAAAAATGCCATCAAGAACATTAACCGTAGCGTAGAGAAAGCTGGACTATATACAAAGGACTTAGTGTTGCAGCCGCTGGCTTCTTCTTCTGCCGTAATGGGACAGGAAGATCTGGAAGCAGGAGTTGCCATTGTTGATATTGGTGGCGGTACCACTGACCTTGCAGTTTTCTATGAGGGCATATTAAAACATACGGCTGTTATTCCATTTGCCGGGGAAAACATTACCAACGATATTAAAACAGGTTTGGGGGTTTTGAAAACACAGGCCGAACAAATGAAAGTACAGTTTGGAAGTGCTTTAGCGAATGAAGCAAAATCAAATGCCTATATAACTATTCCAGGATTACGGGGAATGCCAGCGAAGGAAATCAGTGTGAAAAACCTGGCCAATATCATCCAGGCAAGAATGAGTGAGATCATGGATTTTGTTACGTACCATTTAAAGCAGGTGGGTTTGGAAAACCGCATGCTGAATGGTGGTATCATACTTACGGGCGGAGGGTCGCAATTAAAACACCTTATCCAACTCACTGAATATGTAACCGGTTTGCCTGCAAGAATTGGTTTTCCCAATGAACATCTTGCGGCTGGTCATATTGAAGAACTGGCTAAGCCAACATACTCCACCTGTATCGGTCTTATCCTGAAAGGTTATGATGATTATGAACACAACCGTAAACAATTTGAAAAAGAATACAGGAAAGTAGAAGTGCCTCCGGGATTAATGACCAATGGACAGGAAGAAGTACAAGTAGTAACAGACGAAATTGTAAGTGAAAAAGAAGTGAAAAGAAGAAAGAGCCTGACTGGTTTCTGGGGCAAATTTAAAGACGGTATTATCGATTTGTTCAAAGAAGAAGAAGATAAAAAACTGTAGTACTGAGACCGGCCCCTGAATCTCCCGCAGGAGACCCGGTGTCCGGAAAGTGTAATAGTTCTTATAAAAAATTAAACTGTTTCGGGAAAATAAAAACTAACCCAATTATCAACTGCTTCGCAACTCCCTCTTCATGAAATGGAGAGGGTTGGCGTGAGGAAAAAATCAAAACACTATGATACATTTTGATCTGCCTAAAGAAAAATCTTCTATTCTGAAAGTGATTGGTGTAGGTGGAGGTGGCGGCAATGCGGTGAACCATATGTTCAGCCAGCAGATTGATGGTGTAAATTTTATTATATGTAACACCGATGCACAGGCATTGGCAAATAGTGGCATCCCCAACAGGATACAACTTGGACCCCATCTTACACAAGGTCTTGGTGCCGGAGCGAATCCTGATATTGGTCGCCAGGCAACAGAAGAATCATTGGAAGAGATAAAACGTATACTGGAAGTAAATACCAAGATGGCTTTCATCACTGCCGGAATGGGTGGTGGCACAGGCACGGGTGGTGCACCCATCATTGCAAAAATTTGTAAGGACCTTGGTATACTCACCGTTGGTATTGTTACCACCCCTTTTGCTTACGAAGGAAAGAAACGTCAGCAGCAGGCAGAGGAAGGAATAAAAATTTTAAAAGGGTATGTTGACACATTGCTGGTCATCAGCAATGATAAACTACGTCACCAGTTTGGAAATTTAAAAATGCGGGAAGCGTTTGAAAAAGCAGACAATGTATTGGCAACTGCTGCAAAGTGTATTACCGATGTGATCAACAGTACCGGCCAGATCAATGTTGACTTTGCAGATGTGTGTACCGTAATGCGTAACGGAGGAGTAGCCATACTTGGAAATGCAGAAGCATCCGGAGAGAACAGGGCACAAAAAGCAATTGAAGAAGCAATGAATTCACCATTGCTGAATGATAATGAGATCAAAGGCGCTAAATGGATACTGATTAATATTAACTCTGCGGCCGGTGAACATGAGTTTACCATGGATGAAGTAGAAGTGATTCAAAATTATTTACTGGCACAGGCCGGAGAAAATTCAGACGTAATTCTCGGTATGGGATATGACAGTACACTGGGTGACAAGATCGGTATCACATTAATAGCAACCGGCTTTGAACACAAAGATCCGTTTGCAAAACCGGTGGTGAAAAAAGAAGAGCCTAAAGCTGAAGAGAAAATTGTAATGATATTAGGACAAGTGGATGAACCAAAAGCTGCTATCGCAAAAGTGAAACTATCAGATGCAGCTATCGAAAGAGAGATGGATATAATGAGGGAATCGCTGCAACCCGCTGTCACGGAGGATTACCTGATGCCAACCCTGGTAGAAGAGTATACCGCCATGCATGCATCTGTTCCTGATATTACCGATATTAAAGAAGAGGAAGAACAACTTGTACTCCGTTTTGAATTGCAAGCAGAAGGAAAACTACTTAGTAATACTACGGAAGAAATGGCTAGTACATCTACTGTTAGCAAAATGTCAACTGTAGTAAAAAGTGAAAGTATAAATTCGGTGCAGCAATTACACTCCGTTCCCCCAACATATATTAAAGAAACAGATGCTGAGATGATACTCAGTATAAAAGATAGTACTAGTACAACACCGGTGTCTGCAGCATCGGGAGGTTATCTGGCCAGACCATCCAATATCTACGCAGAATCTAAACCAGAGGTCGTTACCTCAACTACTTCTGCCGAAGAACCGGTCCCTACTACGCTTGCCAGCAATGAAGAGGAAGAACTCCTCGATTTGCAAATGCAAATAATAGAACGGGATGACATTCCTGCGGCGGATATGCCGTTGGCCTACCAGGCTCAGACACCTTTGTTTCCTGAGGTTGAGGATTCTGCGATGCAGGACGAAACCGATGAACAACAACGTAGGGCAGCCGAGAGATTGCACAAGTTGAGAAACTTGTCTTTCAACGTTAACGCTGCTGACCCGAATAATGAGTTTGAAACTGTGCCGGCATATATCCGCCGCAATATGGAATTGTACAACCAGAATACACAAGTTGAAAATTTCTACAGCAGCTACGAGGTCAAAAACGACCAAAATAATCAAGTACAAATAAGCACTATCAATACTTTTTTAGAGGGGAAGAAACCCGACTAAGTTTCTCTGTCATGCTGAGCCCGGCGAAGCATCGACAAGAGAAACTTTAAAGACAGTTCGTTCCAATGAAGCCCCGTCCGCCCCGGGTCGTCCGGGCGGGCACTGAGCAATAAGCTAGTGTTTTTTTTAGTTGTTCCCTCCGATTTCCATCGGAGGGTTTTTTATATTCCCCAGACTATAGAATGAATATAAAAATGAAGTATGTCCAATGACCTTATAAATAAAAAAACTTGTTACCTTGTATCAAATAAGCTTTCCATAATGAATCGCCGCACATTTATACAAAACTCTGCACTTACCATCGGTGCACTAACCGTAGCTCAGAAAAGTATTTTATCTGGATTTTTTGAAGACCCATGGAAAATAAAAATGCTTACCGGTGACCTCGGCATTTTTACTGAAAAGGGTGGAACAATCGCATTTCTTTTATCAAAAAAAGGAATAGTAGTTGTGGATTCACAATTCCCTGACCAGAGCAGGCATCTCATTGATGAATTGAAAAAGAAATATTTCCGGCCGTATGATCGCCATGATGATGAGTATTGATCAATAGCCTGAATGGTTTTTTTGTTTTCTTTTTCAATTCATCAATGAGATGCTTGCTCTGGTCAGGGAATTGTGAATCCACAACTACTATTCCT
>JBKJLR010000223.1:0-5911 GCA_046596865.1 Chitinophagaceae bacterium | reverse complement strand
CGATAGCTATCGGCTCAGGGTAAACTGCAACGAAGATGCCATGAATTCTTTGGCCAGGCTCAGAATTAAAAACTGGTTACATAATTATAGCACTCCGGGCTCAAGACTGACGACTCCCGACTCTCCTATACTTCTTCCCAAAATCCCATCTTGCCAAATTTTTCAATCCTGTCTTTCACTCTTTGCTCCGGGGATATTTGTTTTAATTCTTTAAGCACCGGGATCAAATAATCTTTGAGTATTTGTGCTGACTGATTATAATCCCAATGTGCACCGCCAATTGGCTCCTGAATAATTCCCTCAATTAATCCAAATCCAAGCATTTTATCTGCAGTCAATCTCAATTGTTCTGCGGCTACTTCTTTTTTATCCCAACTGCGCCATAAAATTGATGAACAACTTTCCGGTGAAATCACGGAGTACCATGTATTCTCCATCATAAACACCCGGTCACCGACACCAATGCCTAATGCGCCACCACTTGCCCCTTCGCCAATGATCACAACGATTATGGGCACCTTCAGGCGAATCATCTCATAAATATTTCTTGCAATGGCTTCTCCCTGCCCTCTTTCTTCTGCCTCAAGCCCCGGGTAGGCACCAGGAGTGTCAATTAATGTAAGAACAGGTTTATTGAATTTTTCGGCGAGCCGCATCAACCGTAATGCCTTTCTGTAACCTTCCGGGTTAGCCATTCCAAAATTCCGCATCTGCCGCATCTTGGTATTTATACCTTTTTGCTGACCGATAACCATTACCGTTTCTCCGCCGAGGCTTGCAAAACCACCGACCATTGCTTTATCATCTTTCACATTCCTGTCGCCAAACAACTCCACGAAATTGTCCATCATATTCGAAATATACTTCAGCGTATAAGGTCTGTCGGGATGCCGGCTTAGTTGTACCCGTTGCCAGCTACTGAGGTTTTCAGTGATTTCTTTTCTTTTGTCCAGAATGCCCTGCTCCAATTTTTCAATGGTGTCGCTGAGATTAAGTTTGGTCTTTTCCTGGCGATGCTTCATGCTGGCAATCTCATCAATCAGGTCTTTGATGGGTTTTTCAAAATCGAGAAATTGTCTGTTAGCATCGGTTGGCATAGGCTCTATAATGAGCGGCTAAATTAAGGATTAAATAATAATAGAAATTTCCCGCGGCAGTAGTTGATTCTCAGTGGATAAATAAAGTAAATACTTTTGGCTGCAAAAGTGTACTGGGCTATCTTTGCCGTCCTGAAAAATAGCCCGGGTTCGGGTTACTTTAAGGAGTTGGATCGGTAGTTCAGTTGGTTAGAATGCCGCCCTGTCACGGCGGAGGTCGCGGGTTCGAGTCCCGTCCGGTCCGCAAACCAAAAAGATGGTTGATTTTATGCTTTTTAATTTCAACCAATAAATCTCGAATATTGCCCCGTCATAAATTTTTAATGACATTTTTTGGGATCACATTAACACATCTGCCTGCTTTTGAGATAAGAACAACCAAACCCCTGCGTTTAATAAATTATCGGTTAATGCCTCCAGGGTTAAAAAGTAGCAATGAAGAAAAAATTCAAAGGTTTCTATCTTCTCGTGTCATCTATAGTTATCGCCTTTCTGCACCTGCCTTTTGCATTTGCCAAATCTGCAACAGGCACAAAACTATTTTTTACTCCACCCGCTGATTCTGCCGCAAAAAACAGTGTTGCGGGTGCGCCGGTTCTTCCAGCATTTAAATCTGTTTATGACAGCCTGCATTTAGATTTGAAAGGACTAAGCCAACAGGCTTTCGACCTGGCTAAACAAGGATTACAAAAATTAATTGAAGAAGGTAAACTGATAAATAGTTCCATCATTTCTATAATTGATTTCAGCCAGCCAAGCACTCAAAAAAGATTGTTCATACTAGATATGAAAAACTATAAAATTTTGTTTAATACATTAGTGGCCCATGGAAAAAATACGGGCCGTGAATGGGCCACTTCTTTTTCCAATCAAAATGAATCTTTTAAAAGCAGCCCGGGTTTTTATATTACTAAAGGAACTTACGAGGGCAAAAATGGCTATTCGCTGAAATTGGAAGGCATTGAAAGAGGTATTAATGACAAAGCCCTTGAAAGAGGAATAGTAATGCACGGTGCTGAATATGTATCCGATGCCTTTGTAAATGCACAAGGCTACACCGGACGCAGCCAGGGTTGTCCCGCTGTTCCGGTAAAAGTAAACAGACCCATTATTAATACTATAAAAAATGGAACCTGCCTGTTTGTTTATCATCCATCTTATACCAACCGTTCTTCCCTGCTAAGGAATTAATTTAAAACTGTCCTTTATCTCCGATAGCCAATCTTTATCTTTGAGGGTTAATAAATTGTTATGCTCAAAATTGGGGTTTTTGGTGTTGGACATTTAGGAAAATTTCATCTGAACAATTGGAAAGAGATCTCCGGAACACAACTAGTTGGCTTTTATGACCCTAATGATGATACAGCGAATGAAGTTTCAGAAAAATATCAGCTGTCCCGTTTTCTGGATGCTGATAAACTCATAGATGCCTGCGATGCGATTGATGTGGTAGCTCCTACCAATTACCATTTTGAATGGTGCGAAAAAGCTATTAAGAAAGGAAAACATGTATTTGTAGAAAAGCCATTGGCTCATACGATGGAGGAAGCCCTGCAATTAGTAAAGCTGGTCAAAGAATCAGGCATTAAATTCCAGGTAGGTCATGTAGAAAGGTTTAACCCGGCTTTTTTAGCTATAAAAGATATGCGGCTAAACCCGATGTTCATTGAAGTGCATCGTTTGGCACAATTTAACCCAAGGGGAACGGAGGTGAGTGTGATATTAGACTTAATGATCCACGACATTGACATCATACTGAGCATTGTAAAAAGCGATGTAAAAAGTATTTCCGCCAGTGGTGTAGGTGTGATGACAGATACCCCGGATATTGCCAATGTTCGAATTGAGTTTCACAATGGTTGTGTTGCCAATCTTACGAGCAGCCGTATCTCCATGAAGAAGATGCGTAAAATTCGTCTCTTTCAAAAAGATTCTTATATAGGTATCGATTTTCTGAATAAGAAAACAGAAATTATAAAATTAAAGGAGGTGCAGGATTCTAATGTGTTTGCTTTTGATATTGAAACTCCTTCGGGTAAAAAAACAATAGCTATGGCAAACCCTGTTGTGCCGGAAGTAAATGCTATTAAAGAAGAACTCTCAGCATTTAAAAATGCCATTCTCAACAATACAAGAACAATCGTTTCTGAAATGGATGGACTGATGGCTATGGATGTGGCCCACCAGATTTTAGAAAAAATTGGCAACAATGTTATCACCCATTAATGGAATCTGGTAAAAAAATATCTGTCGGCTGGTATGCAGCAATAGATTATTTCACCGCTGTATTAGCCTGGCTTTGTTTTTATTTTTTTCGTAGTCGTGTGCAGCATGATACGGGTGCATACCCGATCAGCACACAATCATGGTTTTACATTTTATTAATAGTTCCGGCGGCATGGTTAGTATTATATACTGTTGCCGGTACCTATAATCATCTATACAAAAAATCGAGACTCGCCGAATTCACTCTCACTTTTGTGTGCACTTTACTGGGAAGTATCGCCTTGTTTATCGTTTTTGTTTTAAATGACCCGCCCAAAGACTATTCCTATTTTTACATAACATTTGGTGCTTTAACTGCTATCCATTTTATCTTTACTTTTTCGGGACGATGGCTCTTTCTTAATAAAATAAAAAGACAACTACTGCAAGGAAAAGTTTTTTTTAATACGTTGATGGTCGGGAGCCAGGAAAATGCTATCCGTATTTATAAAGAAACCGAAAAGAATCTGCTTGATGGCGGCTTTCGCTATACGGGGTTTGTTACCCCTGATAATCATACTAAAAATGGCATCCAAAAGCTACTACCAAAACTAGGCACAGCAGATGGCCTGGAAAAAATAATTGATTCCAATAATATTCAATTAGTAGTACTGGCAATAGAAAAAACAGAACAGCCGCTATTGGAAAATATCATCAACAGGCTAAGTGAAAAAGATGTAGAAATAAAAATTCAGCCGAACACATTAGATATTCTTTCCGGCTCGGTAAAAACGAGTAATGTAATGGGTGCCGTTCTTATTGATTTGCAAACAGGCCTGATGCCGGAGTGGCAACAAAATATCAAACGGTTGATTGACATTGTAGTATCAGTATTTAGTGCTGTCCTATTATCTCCCTTAATGCTTTATGCAGCATTGCGGATAAAGTTTTCTTCAAAAGGTTCTGTATTTTTTTCGCAGGAAAGGATTGGATACAAAAGCAAACCTTTCCGGATGTATAAATTCAGATCCATGATCAACGATGCAGAAAAAGACGGACCGGCGCTGTCATCTGATAATGACCCCCGCATTACCAAATGGGGAAAAACAATGCGGAAATGGCGTATAGATGAACTACCGCAACTCTGGAATATTCTCATCGGCGAAATGAGTCTCGTAGGACCCAGACCCGAACGTCGTTTCTATATTGACCAGATAATTTCCCGTTCTCCGTATTATAAATACCTGTTGAAAGTGAAACCAGGGCTTAGCAGTTGGGGCATGGTGCAGTTTGGCTATGCTGAAAATGTGGAGGGAATGCTGGAACGAAGCAAATTTGATTTACTCTATATCGAAAACATTTCGCTGGCATTGGACTTTAAGATCATGATTCATACGCTGCGGATTATTTTTAAGGGGAAAGGGAAGTAAAAAAATTTAGATTTTACCTGCATGCTTTAAAAAAATAATTATTGGGGGCAGGCGGGGATTGCAGATTTTAGATTTTACTTTTGATAAAACTCCAACCTTTGAGAAAATTTATATTTTTCCTGCTTACTGCTATAAGTACTTGCCTCACCACTTTTTCTCAATACTGGCAACAACAAGTCGATTATACTATCGATGTCTCTTTGAATGACAAAGAGCACACATTAGATGGGTTTGAAAAAATTGAATACACAAATAACTCCCCGGATACGTTAAAATTCATCTGGTTTCATCTCTGGCCCAATGCCTATAAAAATGATAAAACAGCTTTTACCGATCAAATGCTGGAAAACGGCAGCACCAGGTTTTATTTTTCTAATAAAGAAGATAAAGGTTATATCAACCGGCTTGATTTTAAAGTAAACAATGCAACGGCAACTGTAGAAGATCATCCGCAGCATATTGATATTGTAAAGATTATCCTGCCAGTCCCTCTCCCTCCCGGTCAAAAAACAATTATCACCACTCCCTTTCATGTAAAACTTCCCTACAATTTTTCAAGAGGGGGCCATGAAGGGCAGAGTTACCAGGCCACACAATGGTATCCCAAACCGGCAGTATATGATAAAAATGGATGGCACCCGATGCCTTACCTGGATCAGGGAGAATTTTACAGTGAGTTCGGAAGCTTCGATGTAAGCATTACTATACCAAAAAATTATGTAGTAGCGGCCACCGGCGAATTACAGAATGCAGAAGAAAAGGAATGGTTAAAAGCAAGATCAACTTTCACCTGGGAACCCATCAAAGGAAAAGTAAAAACAACCGGTGGGCAAATGAAAACTACTTACCAGCTTTTTCCAGAATCATCTACTCAAAGCAAGACACTTCAATACAAACAAAATAACATTCATGACTTTGCCTGGTTTGCGGATAAACGTTTTATAGTAAACTATGACACCTGTCTGCTTGCCTCCGGTAAAGCAATTGACGTTTTCACCTATTACACCCCCCGGCAAAAGAAAGGATGGGACAAAAGTGTAAATTATTCAAAAGATGCTATCCGTCATTACTCTTCGCTGATTGGAGAATATCCTTACAATATTGTTCAGGTGGCACAGGGCCCTGAAAGTTTTGGTGGCGGCATGGAATACCCAACGATTACAGTAATTTCTCCCGGTG
>JBKJLR010000183.1:0-3286 GCA_046596865.1 Chitinophagaceae bacterium | reverse complement strand
CCTTTATATCCCGCCAGGTAAAGAAATAAAATAACTCACGGTATTGCCATAATTCCTTCAGCCCGAGTGAAAATCCTGAAGGGGTTTTTATATGGGTAACAAATTTGTCCATCGGCCCTAAAGATAGCCAATGCGAATTGAAAGTGAAAGAGGTGGAAGGGTTGCTTAGTTATCGTAATTAACCGGAGTTTTTTCTTTCTCCTTGGCTTTATTCTTGTTTGTTTTTTCCTGTAGTTTCTTTTCGTCTTTATTTCCTTTAGGATCCAGGATAGGATCACCCACCGGAGCCTGGCCATCTTGTAATTTATAGGTAAATACTTTATCAATATGTACCCATTTACCATTCTCCCATTTAAAACCTTCCTGGTCACCATCGGGAATATAAGTCCAGGCAAGATCGGGCTGGTCTGATTCTGATATTAAGTGGTCCACCAATATGATGTTCTCCTCTTCTATATAATTTACCAATATCCGGGCACCTTTTTTGAATTCGACACCAATCCTGTATTTAGGAGGTTTGGGTATCGAATCTTTTTCATACGTAAAAAACGGGCCGCCAAAAACGGGTTCGTTCTTTTCATTAAAAGTTAGCACTTCAATCCATTTCATACTGCTCATGGCAGTGTTATTATCAAAGCCAAAAAGGGTATAATAGCTTTTACCTTTATACAGCGTTTTAATAATATTATAATACATGGAACCAATCCAATTGCCCCGGGTGCGGACAGAATCCAGCGGTTTATCCGTAAACTCAGATACATCCCGCAGCGGTAACAGTTTTAATGATCCGTCGGCTGTGCGTAGTTGTATGGCACCCCGCTGCCGGGCATAATGGTCATCATACGAAATAACCCAGGTAAAAATGCGGAAAGAAGTATCGGGGGCATAAATTTTTGATATGCCCACCACAGAATCAAATGGATAGTAAAAAGAATTTTTTATTTGTAAGGCCCTCACCAATGTTTTGGTAAATACGCTGTCGGATACCATTCTTTCTTCGGGAAGGGTGTCGGTATTCAGGTAAAATGAATAGTCAATAAGGGTGTCTTCTTTGGCCCTCAGTTTTTTCATATCCGATGAAGTGATTTTCTGAGAAAAAATGCCTACAGAAAAAGACAGCATTAGTAAGAATGATAAAAAGAGTTTTAGGGGCATTTCTTTACCAGGATTGTTTTGAATTTATAGGCTAAGTTACGGCTAAGTACAGATGCTTGCCCGGATGAACGGGTTGCATTAAAATTAATCATTTCAACTCTGCAAACCGGGTTATCAACCGTCAGACGGCTTAACAACGACAAAAGAGTTCTTAAATTTTGTTGAAACTTATAAAGCTTTGGCAAAATTTGGCAAAGAATGAAAGCGAAGGTCAATATCGGGGTGTGGGAAAGGCGTGTCGGGATGAGTAGTAGCCACAAAAACGGTATACATCCCTGTATTTCTGCCAAAAAGCATGTCGCTGGGTTTGTTCCCGATCATAATGGATTTGGAGAAGTCAATAGCAGGGAAATCAGCTTTTGCCTGTAAGGCCATTCCCGAATTGGGCTTGCGGCTTGAATGATCGTTGTCCAAACTGGTAGAATAATATATTTTATCTATCCGGCCACCCGCATTTTCAATCTGCTTTTGCATATGCAGATGAATGCTGATCAGATCGCCTTCTGTCATAAGCCCTTTGCCAACACCCCGTTGGTTGGTAACAATAATGATCTTCCCAAACTTGCTGCTAATTTTTTGAAAGGCTTCTTTTACGCCATCAAAAAATTTAAATTCTCTCCAGTTAAGAATGTAATCATCTTTTTTTTCGTGGTTGATAACACCGTCACGGTCAATAAAAACCGTCCAGCTGGTATCAATAGCTGTTAAATCCAACGGCTGTTTGAGTGGGATCATTGTGTGATAAAATATTTTTCTTCTACTAACTGGCAGATTATATGTCCCACCATTATGTGGCTCTCCTGTATTCTTGGCGTATCTGACGATGGGATGTTAATTACATAATCGCTGAAAGATTTTATCTGCCCGCCCGTTACTCCGGTTAATGCAATCGTAGTAATACCTTTTTCCTTTGCCGCTTCAAATGCTTTGTTGATATTGGCTGAATTACCTGAGGTAGAAAGTCCTATTAGTACATCACCCTTTTGTGCTATACCCTCAATCATCCTGGAATAGACCATATCATAACCATAATCATTGGCCACAGAGGTTAAATAAGAAGTGTTGCAGTGCAAAGCTTCGGCTGGAAGTGCTTTTCTGTCTGTATAAAAACGGCCGGAAAATTCAGCGGCCAGGTGTTGCGCATCCGCGGCACTACCACCGTTACCGCATAAGTAAAGCCTCTTGCCATTCTTAAATGCAGTAATGATAATATCAACAACTTTTTCTATGGTTGATAGAATATCTTCACTTTGCAGCAATTGCTGCTTTGTATCAATGGATGCACGGATAATATCTTGTATTTTTTTATTCATTCTTATTTCTGTATTTCGTCTGCTAACCGGGTGATACTATTTACCATATTCGCCCAGCTGTATTTCTGTTTCTCCCTGCGAAGGTGAGGAATAAAATAAGTTTCTCCTAATTGGTAAAACTTCAGGATACTGTTTGCAATGGCCTCCGGATTTGGCTCCGTTACCAGTCCTGCTTTTTCATCCGGAACCAGGGCAGGCAAACCTCCCACATTAGTAACGATCATTGGCTTTTCAAAATGGAAGGCGAGAGGTGTGACACCACTTTGAGTTGCATTACGGTAAGGTTGTATCACTGCGTCGGCTGCACAGAGGTAATATTTCACTTCACTGTCCGGTATGAAATCAGTTTTAAGAATAAGCTGGTCTTTAATACCGAGCTTCTCAATTTGTTCTTTATAAATTTTTTCGTCGTCATAAAATTCTCCCGCCACCAATAGTTTTATACCTGCTTTTCTTATCCGTTCATCGGCCATTGCTTCAAATAATAAATCAAGTCCTTTATACTTTCGGATAAATCCGAAAAAAAGGATTATTGACTCCCCGATTCCGACTCCTAACTTTTCCCTTGCTTCTTGTTTGGATATGATAGCCCCAAAATTATCATACAAAGGATGAGCGACTAATTTGGCTGGCTTTGTTTTTTGAAACAACCTTAAATCGCTGAATACTTTTTCACTCATTGTCATAAAGGCATCGCAACTTTGCAGAAAATATTTTGTGAATGGCTTGTCACCGGGCCTTTTTTCATGGGGTATCACATTGACGGCAAGACAAATAATTTTTGTATGCTTATTTTTTCTTACTCTTCTTAATATTGT